>JBGPDI010000051.1:0-31675 GCA_041482215.1 Candidatus Acidiferrum sp.
AATATCAGCCATTTGGTGAGAGTCTCTATACTACGGCGTTCTTCCAAGTTCCAGCCCCAATTTCAAAGTTTAAATCGAATCAACCCCTCTTGGGTTGTCCTACAGGCGCCCAAACTTCTTCACCGCCTCCTGTATGGACTTGAGCTTTTCGATCCACGCGTACATGGAGTGCTCCTTGAAGTCCATCTCCTGCGCCAGCGCAAGGACCTGCGATGCATTTCCGCGAGGGACTACCACGACGCCATCGGCGTCCGCGACGATTATGTCAGCGGGATTCACGGCGACGCCGTCGCATACGACCGGAATGTTCGATCCAGCGAAGCGATAGTGGCTTATCGAGGTGGACGGCACGATGCCCAAGGCGTAAACGGGGAAGCCGATTTTCTGGAGATAGGCGGTATCTCGTACTCCGCCATCGATCACTGCGCCAGAAAAATTGCGCGAGGACATAGCCGTGCCCATCAGGCCGCCCATGCCAGCGATGTCGGCGCCATCCTCGACAACCATGACGTAGACGGAGTTTGGCGTGCCCTGGTCGATGGCCGCAAGCATCCCGGTGAGCGCGCCTGGATCTTTGTTGCTTTCCTTCTTCAAAAGCACTGTCAGGGCAAATCCGGCAAACTTCGTCGGGAAAATCGGCCTCATGCGATGCGTCATGTACATCTTTCGCCCGCTGATTTGCTCCAGCGCATCGGAAACGGAGGCGGCTTCGACGTGCCGGAATCCTTCGAGCAGGGAAGCATCGTCACTTGGCTTTGCAATTTCCTGGCTTGGTTTCGCGACACGTGGCCAGGCCCATCCCGCTATTCCCGCCACGGAAAGCGTCGCAGTCAGAAATGCACCCAGGACAAGAACTCGGCGGAACAAACCAGTGAATCTATTCATAGATTCCTCCTGAAAACCAATGCTAAGAGCGGACACTAACAATGTTCTGCAGTTGCCCGCCAAGGGCCCGCCACCTCAATCGAAAAGCGGTACTCTGAGACAGGTTAGTACTTCCACCTTGATGGACTAGAGCTCTGCCTCAATGCAAGCGGGATTTTTTGCAGAGCAGATGATACCTTTAACTGCCTAATGTTCACAGAGAGCACAACAAAGCTTTTTTCGTCCCGCCGCTTTCTCCGCATCGCCATTTTTTCAACACTATTTGCCGCTTGCGCTTTGGTGATGCATGCAGGAGCGCAGAGAGCGAATCCTTCTGCACAGGGAAATCAGACAGGCCTCCCCGTCGCTGAGGATGGTCGCAAAGTATTCGAATCCGTGTGTGCCACATGCCACGGTCTGGACGGGCGTGGTGGTGAGCGCGGGCCTAACATTGCCACGCGCGCGGAAATTCAGCAGTTGTCCGACGAAGAAACTTTGCACGTCCTAAAGGCAGGAATTCCGGCGGCGGGCATGCCCGCATTTGGCGCGCTGGGTGCGCCGAAAATCAAGGCGGTGCTGAGCTATTTGCGAATTTTGCAGGGGGGAAACAACGCCGCTTCAGTCTCTGGCGATGTGCAACAAGGCAAATTGCTTTTCTTCGGAAAGGCTGGCTGCGCGAAATGTCACATGGTCAACGGCGCAGGTGGATTTTTCGGCGCCGATCTCTCGACCTATGGTCTGAATGTTTCTTTGGAGGAATTGCGCAGTGCAATTACCGATCCCAATAAAGACCCAGAGCCACGAGAAAGAACCGTGCAGGTGACCACGCGGGAAGGCCGCCAGTTCACCGGTATTGCGCGTAACGAAGATAATTTTTCTCTACAAGTGCAGTCGCTCGATGGAACGTTTCACCTGTTCACAAAAGCGGACCTCGAACATCTGGAATACTTGCCAAAATCGCTCATGCCATCAGACTACGGTTCCTCATTGACCGCCGCTGAACTAAATGACCTTGTAAGCTATCTCGTACGCACCGCTCGGGCGACAAAGAAAGTGCGTGCGTCCGGAACAAAGCAGGAGCCCGAATTCGAGGAGTAGCAAGAATTGGCCGAGCAACGGGCCTCTTTTGGGGTCGCGGCGGACTTGAAGCCAGGATCTTTTCTCAAGATGGGATCTCCGAAATGAAAAGAGTTTCGCTTTCTCTCGCACTGTTGTTGATCGCGACTATCTCCCTTGTGAGACTCCATGCCGGTTCGCCGGAGCGGCACTTCGAACTGCTCGCCGAATCGCCGCAATTCTGGAAGCTGATTGATCACGACGCCCAGCTTACGACCGTGGCGACCGGGTTTGGATTCACCGAAGGGCCGGTGTGGGACCCTGCCGGGTTTCTCTACGTCAGCGATGAGGAAACCAACAAAATATTCCGTGTCTATGTCTCCGACGGACGCAAGGAGGAACTGGTCTCACTTGGTGATCCCGACGGAAATACCTACGACCATGAACACCATCTTCTGGACTGCGCCAGCGTTTTGCGTGCCATCATTCAGCTCGAGCCGGACGGAAAATATCGCATTCTGGCAGATCGCTATCAAGGGAATCGTTTCAACAGCCCCAACGACGTAATCATTGGTCCGGACGGCGCGATTTATTTCACCGATCCGACTCTGGACTTGGTGAAGGGAGAGAAGCAGGAAATCCCATACCAAGGTGTGTATCGGCTCGATTCGAAAGGCGAAGTAAGTTTGATTGCAAAAGATTTGACTCAACCGAACGGGCTGGCTTTTTCCCCGGATGGAAAACTTCTCTACGTGGATGACAGCAAACAAAGAAATATTCGCGTTTATGACGTCACTCCGAAAGGCGTGCTTGCGAATGGCCGCATTTTCGGAGAAGAGCCCGGCGGCAAAGGCGATGGCGTGCCGGACGGAATGAAAGTCGACAAAGATGGAAATCTCTACGTGACCGGCCCGAAAGGCATCTGGGTCTGGGATCCGCAGGGCCATCACCTCGGCACGATCGCGATGCCGGAGCAACCTGCCAATCTCGCCTGGGGCGACGCGGATTACAGCACTTTGTACATCACGGCGACGACCTCCGTGTACCGGTTGAAAACCAAAGCGCACGGTTTCATTCCATATCTCGCACCATCACACTGAGATTTCCGATCGCGGGAGGGCTACTTTTCGTTGTGGAAGTGCGTTCAAACGGCCAGACAATCTCTTGTCGTCGTTCAGATGTTACGCGTTTTCATTTCTTGGCTGATGTGTTCGGCCTGCCGTAGCGCAAGAGCGACAATGGTCAGGGTAGGATTCGCGGCGCCAGGTGTGCTCAACGCGCTGCCGTCCGAAATATACAAATTCCTAATGTCGTGCGTCTGGCCCCAGGCATTCGTAACCCCATCGCGTGGATCTGCACTCATTCGCGCGGTGCACAAATTATGCGTTGCCGGAGGAGTCGGGCCGAGCACGACGCGCTTCGCGCCGATCGCATCGTACATCTTGCTCATTTGCCCCTGCGCGTGCTTGCGCATGGCCTGATCGTTCGAATGTTCATCAACATGGACATTCGCCACCGGTAAACCGTGAGCGTCCTTCACATTGGAATTCAGAGTGATGCGGTTTTCCGCGCGCGGCAAATCCTCGCCATTGATGAACATGCCGGCCATGTTTCTGTAGCTGTCGATGATGGAGGAGAAGTCCCGTCCCCATCCATACGGCAAACCCACCAACGGAAAAGTCGGCAAATCGAGCGCGAGCAGTTCGATGCGATATCCGCCGACAAAACCGCGTCGCGGCTCGTTCACCACTTCGTCTTCAACAACCCCAGCTAGCGTCGCTCCGCGCCACGAATAAACGGGCTTCTCAAAAATCCCCCACACAAAGCCAGTGATCTGATGGCAGTAGTTTCGCCCCACATGCCCGTTTGAGTTTCCGAGGCCTTGCGGAAATCTCGATGACGCCGAAAGTAGGAGCAAGCGAGCCGTCTCGATAGCGTTGCCTGCTACACAGACCACGCGGGCTTTCTGGCGTTGCTCTTTTCCCTGACCGTCGCGGTACACAACAGCGCTAACCCGTCCGTCCGCGCCATGCTCGATTTTTGTGGCCGTGGATTCGCTCCGCAGGTCAAGGTTTCCCGTTGCTTCGGCACGCGGAATCTCCGTGTAAAGCGTGCTCCACTTCGCACCCATCTTGCAGCCCTGCACACAAAATCCTTGTTGAATGCACGCGCCACGCCCGTCAAACGCGCGCGAATTAATGGCCATGTGCCCAGTGTGCACTTTCTTGTAGCCGAGCTTCTTCGCTCCCGCGTACATCACTTTGAAATTATTGGAAGCCGGCAATCCAGGAACGCCATTGCGGCGTGTCACACCCATGCGGCGTTCGGCGATCTCGTAGTACTTCTCGAGTTCCTCATATGCAATCGGCCAATCAATCAGCGAAGCGCCCGCGATATCGCCATAAGTTGTTTTTGCGCGCAGTTCCCAAGGCTGTAGCCGTGGCGTCGAGGCCGTCCAATGAACCGTGGTGCCGCCGACGGTCTTGCAGTGCCACACCGGCAGCGTAGGGAAGTCGCGCGCTACTCCCCAATCGCCGCTCTGCGTGCGCGCATCGAGCCACGTCAGTTGACCAAAGGCTTCGCCCGGAATTTGCGAAAACGTTTCGGTGGATTGCCGCTTGCCCGCTTCCAGCAATACTACTTTGATGCCGCGGCGCGTCAGCTCATGCGCTAGCGTTCCGCCTCCTGCGCCGGAGCCGATGATCACCACCGCACTGGAGTCATTGAGTTCGATGCGCGCCATCTAATAGTTCTCCGTCACCCGCGCGCCTCCTGGCATCGGGCCGCTGTCCTGCACCGGCACTTCCGGCAGCCAGCGCAAATCATTGAACCCGCGGAAGAGGTATCCACCTTTTGAAAACGCTTCGCCCTCATATCTAAAATAGGCATAGGCAAGCGGAGTTGAGTAGAGAAGCTGCACCGTCTTCAGTCGCATCGTTTGAAAAAATGCCGAGGACTCCATTTTCTTCAAGGCCGCAACACGATCACTTTCCGAATTCGTCGCAAATTCCGCGCGGAGCGCGGCGATCCCTTCCTTCAACATCCTGCGAGCGTTTTCGTCCTTGCTCGCATCACTGTCCATCGCCTGTACCACCATCGCGTAAGCCGCATCGTCCAGCTTGTCGTGCGGCGCGATCGTACGCGCCACGGCCATGAGCGATGCGCCTTCCGCGCTGGTGAGTGAGGTCAGATCGATAGCCCAAGCACGTCCGCGCGCGAGCAAAGCCAGTGGGCTTCCCGCGAGCACCATGCCAGTCAACAATCCGGTGGTCGTCTGCAGGAGTTCCCGGCGATCGAGTCTTACGATCTCATCCACAGCTCACCTTCTCAGCCATAGTTCGGCGGGTTTACAGACTGATCCATGCCCATGCAAGTCTGTCCGCCTTGTGCGACGTTGACGGTTATCAGTCGCGGGCCTTGCGACGCGAACGCTGCTCGAAACGCAGGCTCAAGATCTTCTGCCCGGTCCACTTCCTGCGCCGTCATTCCGTAGCCCTCAGCGAGCTTTACCATGTCGATTCCAGGAATATCCATCCCCGGAACATTTCGTCCCACGCTAGTGAAATCGCAGAACCCTTTTAGCGCCGAGTAGTCGGCATTACGCAGCACAACAAAAACTACCGGCGCGTTGTATTGAACCGCGCTCCAGAGTGTCTGAATCGAATACTGGATCGAGCCGTCACCCACAGGGCAAACCACTCTTCTTTTGGGATGAGCGAGCTGCAGGCCGACGGCGGCAGGCAGACCGAATCCTAAAATGCCAGTTCGCACCGAATAAAACGAACCCGGCTGCTCCAATCGAAGATAACGGTCAAGGTCACCCTTCGATGACGGACACTCTTCGCAAATGATCGCATCGCGCGGCATCACGCGATTCAGCACGCTGAATAGAAATCCCGGCGTGATGGGATATTGCGGTTGCGGTTCCGGCGGCGGTGGTGTCGGCGAAGCCGCTGCACGCGTCCGCGCCTTCGCGCGCGTTCGAATGTATTTCATAGCGGAGGCGAGATTGCCGACGATGCTGGATCCTGCAAGCGCCGCAGAAGCATCGAGCGGGGAATTCGTAAGTTGAAAAAGTTTTGTTCCCGGCCGAATCGCATTGCCCGGCACGTAAGCGTAGTAAAGAAAAATCGGCGCGCCCAAAACTACAACCGTGTCGTACCCAGCCAATTGATCTGCAAGCGGCTGCTGTGCGGGCAACAGGTTTCCCCGGAAGAGCGGGTGCGTTCGTGGGAAAGCCACTCGCGGCGCAATCGGTTCCTGATAAACATCCACGCCGAGATGTTCCGCGAGAGCGACGGCTTCCTGCCATCCGCCATCTTCTTCAATTTGCGAGCCGGCGACGATCACAGGATTGCTGCTGGAATCGAGCGCGCGAACCACAGGGTCCAGCGCCGCAGTATCCGCCAAAACTGTCTGCGTCACCTCGCGGGCATCCATGGCGCGGCATTCGTGCGTCCAGTCGTCCATAGGGACGGAAATAAATACCGGCCCCATCGGCGGCTGCATCGCGAGGTAATAGCCGCGCACAACCGCCGCCGGAACGTCTTCTGCGCGGAGCGGCTCACAAGCCCATTTCACGTAGGGCTTGACCACATCTACGGCGCGGCTCACCAGAAAAGGCTCCGCCAAAACCTGCCTGCGATCTTGCTGCCCAGTAGTCACAATCAACGGAGCGTGGCTATAAGCCGAGTCAATGATGGCCGAGAGCCCGTTGCCCACGCTGGCGATGGAATGCAAGTTGACGAAAGCCGCCTTTCCGCTCGCCATGGCGTATCCAAGCGCCATCCCCGCAGCCGATCGCTCGTGAAGTCCCAGCACATATCGAAAATCGGCCGGCATATCCCGCAAAAATGGTAATTCCGTCGAGCCGGGATTCCCAAAGATCACCGTCATCCCCAATTTGCGCAGGACTTCGTACGTCACTTCTCGAACCGTGCTCAATGCGGGCTCCGCAATTCTGCAATTTCAATTTCTGCGACGCGCAAGTTATACCATTTTGAATGCAGGCGTGCCGTCGAATTCTAATTCCGAAGGCTGAGACTTGGTTGAGTGGCCCTTTGCATCCACAAACCTGCTTGCGCTAGCCATGAATGAGTCGGTGATATAGATTCTCTCCCCGCGCTGGTACAATCTTTGGGTCTGAACATTAGCCGAAACCTTCGGCTCGCATACTGCGTCAAAAGAGTAAGACGGGGGACTGCCACTCAAAGTGCGTCTGAAAACAAACCGAAATCGCGATTTTCCGCGAGGGCTCAACTGCCTCGCTCAGTTACTGGTATTTGCCACGATGTTTGCGACGGGATGTTCCAAAGCGCAAACGGCCAGCGTCTTGGGAGATGCCGCGCACCCCACGCCGGTGCACTCCTACACCGTTGCCGAAGAAACAGCCCGGCGCCGCATCCAGGCGGTAGGTTCGCTCTTTGCTTTTGAAGAAAGCATCCTTAGTTCCGAAGTGGAAGGCCGCGTCGCAGACGTCCTCGCCGATGTGGGCGACAACGTCAGAGAAGGCCAGCCACTTATCACGCTCGATTCGAGAGAACTGCAATTCGAGGTAGATCGCCAGCGCGGCCTGGTCACGCAAGTGCGCGCGCAGCTGGGCATCGGCCCGAACGACCCGCCCCCGTCCGATCCCAAAAAACTCGCTGCCGTGCAGCGCGCTGAGGCGGATTTATTTGACGCGGAGCACAAATACAGCCGTGCGCAGCAGATGTACAAAGATAATCTGATCTCGCAGCAGCAGCTCGATGAAGCGGCTAGCCGTTTTCAAAGCACCAAAGCTACTTACACCGTGGCGCTGCAGGAAGTCGATCGCCTGAAGGCGCTGCTGATTTCCAGCGAAGCCAGCGAAAGATTGTCCGAGAAGAAGCTCGGCGACGCCGCCATTCGCGCGCCATTTCCCGGTTCCATCAAAACACGCAGCGTTCATCCCGGCGAATATGTGCGCGTGCAGAGTCCAGTGATGGTGCTTGTTCGAACGGACCGCTTGCGTGCGCGCCTGGCCGTACCAGAACGCTGGGCGGGCTGGGTGAAAGACGGCGCTACCGTGGATCTGCACGTGGAAGCTTTTCCCGGCGAAACTTTTCAGGGAAAGATTTCGCGCATCAATCCGTCCGTGGCGCAGGATTCGCGCACTTTTGAAGCCGAAGCCCTCCTTGCAAATCTAGATGGCCGCCTAAAGCCCGGTTTTTTTCTGCAAGCATCCATTCCCAGCGAGAAACTAGACAAGGCTATCTTTCTTCCCGAGGGAGCCGTGAATTATCGGTACGGCGTCTACAAAGTTTTTCTGCTCAACGGCAATCACGTTACGGAACGGCAAATTCGTCCCGCCGGCCAGACCGAAGACGAAAACGGGCGGCGTTTTGAAATTGCTGAAGGACTGAAACCGGGTGACCGTGTTGCTGTCGCGATCTCCGGCGATTTGCATGAAGGCTCTGTGGTGCATGAGCAAGCCGAGGGAAGCACTCCGGCAGCAAAATAGTTTGTGTGCATTGGCCAAACGAGACGGACTCTGGCGTTTTGAAGCGATGAATCAATGAAGCTCGCCGAAACTTGCGTAAAGTATCCCGTCTTCACAGTGATGCTTATTGCATTCCTTGTGACGCTCGGGGTGTTTTCCTACCGCGGCTTGGCCGTCGATCTTTTTCCTAAAGCCGATCCCGCTACCGTAAACGTGGAAGTACGCCTGCCAGGTGCCACTCCCGAAGAAGTCGTCACCGGAGTGGTTTTGCCCCTCGAAGATGCCATCTCGTCCGTCAGCGGCATTGATGAAATCAGCGTGTGGTCCTTCGAAGGTTTTGCCGACATTACCTGCACCTTCGTGCTGGAGCGCGACATCGAAGGCGCCGCTCAGGACATCCGCGAAAAAGTTGCCGGTGCCATCGACCGCCTGCCCCGCGACACCCTTCCTCCTATCATCACCAAGCAGGATCCTCAGTCCGATCCCATCATGACGCTTCTCGTGAGCGGCCCTATGAGCCGCCGCGAATTAACTGAGATTGCCGACAAGCAAGTCCGCCGCGCCATTCAAACGGTGGACGGAGTTGGCAGCGTCGATCTTAATGGAGGGCAAGGCCGCCAGATTCGCGTTCTGCTGGATGCGCAGAAGCTCACCTCCCACAATTTCACTGTTCTAGACGTGCGCTCGGCTTTGCAGCGCGAAAATATCGAGGCACCCGGCGGACGCATGATCACGGGCCCGCAGGAATTGGGACTTCGCACGCTCGGGCGCGTCACCTCCGCGGAACAATTCGGCGAAATCGTAATCGGTACGCGCGGCGGTACGCCGGTGCGCATCCGCGATGTGGCGCAAGTCGAGGATGGCGCGCAGGAGCTGCGTACGTGGTCAGCGCTAATTCGCAAGGGTTCTCCCGGTCAGGACGTCGTAGCCATTCAGGTTTTGCGCCAATCCGGCGTCAATACTGTGCGCGTCGCCGACGACGTGCGGAGCAAACTTGAGGAATTGCGCGCGCACATGCCTCCTGGGGTTCAACTCCAGGTCACCCATGACATCTCTGAGTTCATCAAAGCTTCCGTCCATTCGCTCATCGAACATCTGATCTTTGGCAGCATTCTCGCGAGCCTCGTAGTCTGGCTCTTCATTCGAAACTGGCGCGCCGTCTTGATCGCCGCCGTTGCCATTCCGGCCTCCATCATTGCCACGTTCACCCTGATGCGCGGCATGGATTTCTCTCTCAATAACATAACGCTCCTGGCTTTGACTCTGGCCGTGGGCATCGTCATCGACGACGCCATCATCGTCCTCGAAAACATTTTTCGCTTCATGGAAGAGAAGGGAAGAAACCGTGTTCAAGCTGCCGTCGAAGCCACTCGCGAAATCGGCCTTGCCGTCATGGCCACTACTCTTTCATTGGTCATTATTTTCCTGCCGATTGCGTTCATGTCCGGTTACGCGCGTAAATATGTGAATTCTTTCGGATGGACCATGGCCATGGCCATCCTTGTCTCGCTCCTGGTCGCCTTTACGCTCACTCCGATGATGAGCTCGCGCTTTCTGAAGTTGGACGGGGGCGAAAAGAAAGCCCACGCTCAGGGATTCCTGCACTCCGTGGAAGTGATCTATCTGCGGATGATGCGCTGGTCTCTCGCGCACCGACCAGTCATTATTCTGATTTGCTTGGTCACTTTTCTTTCCACCTTTGGTTTCTATCACCTGGTCGGACGCGATTGGATTCCCGCCGATGACCAGTCGGAACTGATCAGTTCCTTCACGCTCCCCGAGGGCACTTCACTTTCGAAAACGACGCAGACCGCTCAGTCCATCGCCGAGAGCGTGACGGCATTCCCTGAAGTTGCCTTTGTGCAAGCTTTCACCCACGGACCGACGAATCATGCGCATCTCTTCATCGGGCTAGTGCCGCGCAGCGAACGAAAGCGCAGTCACACGCAGATGGCCACGGCAGTGCGGGCCGTTCTCACCGGCTATCGCAACATGACCTATAACGTCCGTTTGCCTTCCGTGCTCGGCGGCGAAACCTATTTTCCGATTAACGCCATCATCCGCGGACCGGATATCAATCAACTCGCGGAAATTAGTAAAAAGGTCGCTGGCAAGATGTTGCAGTATCCCGAACTGGTGGACGTCAATCCCAGCCTCAACTTGAACACGCCGGAGCTTCAAGTAAAAGTGGACCGTCAGCGCGCCGCCGATATCGGCGTCCGCATGACGGATGTCAGCGATGCCGTGCGCCTCTTTTATTCCGGCGAAGATGAGATTACCCGCTTCAAGGAAGGCTCGGAACAGTATCCCGTCACTATGCAGTTGCTGCAGGAGCAGCGCGACAATCCCGATGTCCTCGCGCGCATGATGGTTCCCTCAGCCAAGCTAGGGCAGGTGCGCCTCGAAAACGTTGCCAGCATCAGCCGTGGCGCCGGGCCTGCCAGTCTTCAGCGTTACAATCGGGAATTCCAAGTCAGCGTTTTTGGCAACGTGGCTGCTGGCGTTCCGCTCGACCTCGCCGCCGCGCACACCGTGCAGTCCATCAAGGAAGTAGGCCTGCCCGCGGGCTATTCCTATCTATTTTCCGGCCAAGTGAAAGTTCTTGAGGAAACGACCTGGAATCTCCTGCTGGCCATGCTGCTCGCGTCCATTTTCATGTACATGGTCCTGGCTGCCCAGTTTGAAAGCTTTACCTATCCCTTCATCATCATGCTCACTCTTCCACTTAGCATCCCCTTCGCGCTCTTCTCTCTATGGATTACCGGCCGCGCCCTCAGCCTGTGGAGCGCCCTAGGAATGTTCCTGCTGCTCGGCATCGTAAAAAAGAACGGCATCTTGCAGGTGGATTACACCAATCGCTTGCGCGCTGAAGGCATGCCTGTGCAAGAGGCAATCGTCGAAGCCAATCGCGTCCGATTGCGCCCCATCTTAATGACCACCTTCTCCATCATCGCCGGACTCATCCCCGTAGCCATCGGCATCGGCGCTGGCTCGGAGCAGCGCGCCTCCATCGCCGTAACCATCATCGGCGGCCAGACGCTGTGTTTGCTCCTGACCTTGCTCGTCGTCCCAGTCGCCTACTCCTACCTTGCCGAGTTCGAAGCCATGCCTTGGACCGAATGGGCCGCCCACCTCTTTAGCCGCGCCCGCAATTCCCCGCATCTGTCCGACCACGATTAGTTTGCTCACTACTGTCCCCGCATCCCAGTTGTGGTTGACCTCGCTTGACTCCCGCTTACCCGAACCTTTGTACACAGGATGTCCGAAGCAACTCCAGTCGCATGACGAGAAGGGCGTTAAGAGACGACTTTCTTCTCGTGTCGCGGATTGTCGCTTGCATGTCGCCGGGAACTACTCATAGGGTGGCGATACATTTACCTGACCATTCGAAACTAAACTGGAGGAATGGGCGATGAATCGAATCCACAGAATTGAGACCCTTTCTTGGGGCCTACTGCTATTCCTTTCCACTGCCTTCTTCTTGTCTGCCTGCGGTGGTGGAGGAACGCCCCCACCCCCGCTGAAGACATTGAGTTCCATTCAAATTTCCCCTCAGACTCCATCGATCAAGGTTGGAACATCGCTGCAGCTTTCTGCAAAAGGGACCTACAGTGACGGAAGTACAGGGGATGTGACGGCTACGGTAACCTGGGCCTCCTCCGACAGCACTGAGGCCTCGATCGACACCGCCGGGAAAGCCACTGCAGTTTCAGTAGGAAGGCCCCAGATCACCGCTGCCTCGGGAGCCCTAAAAACCTCCACTCGGCTTTTGGTTGTAAGCAGTGCCGCCAACAGTATTCCTCGACTGGCATTCGTGGCGAACATGGTTGACGGGACGTTATCTGCCTACACGGTGAATCCGGCGACTGGACAGCTTCGTCATAACGGCTATCAGCTTGTGGGGCAAAGCCCTTCGTCGGTTGCAGTGGATCCTCGGGGCAAATATGTCTACGTTGCGAACTCCAACTCGAGCACGATTTCCGCATTCGTGATTGGCGCGTCCGGCGGGCTCGCCGAGGTGACGGGAGCACCATTTACGGATAGCGGTAATCCTCTCGCTATAGCGATTGATCCCACGGGTTCGTTTTTGTACTCGGCCAATTCGGGGAGCGGGAAGGTAGGAGCCTACTCGATCGATCCTTCATCGGGAGTGTTGGACGAGATTTTTGGATCACCATTCTCTGCGGGCGCCGGCTCCAGTGCGCTGGTCGTTGATCCGGAGGGTAGATTTCTATTCGTCGCAAATCAAGCTGCCAACAGCATTTCCGCTTACACCATCGCGGCGGATTCTGGAGGTTTGACTCCAATCGCCGGTTCACTATTTCCGGGTGGAACGGGCCCCTCGGCCATTAGTATGGATCCGGCCGGACAATTCCTGTTTGCTGCAAACTCTGGTTCTGCGGACGTCTCCGTGTTCTCGATTACATCTGGTACGGGAGTCATCTCCCCCGTTGCGGGATCGCCTTTCACAACAGGTGGGGGCAAAGAAATATCCGGCATTACCGTCTCTCCAAACGGAAAAGTCGTCTATGTGTCCAACTTTGGGTCCAGCAACATTTCTGCCCTGGCTTTGGGGAATTCAGGAGTGCTCACTCCAGTCGGGGGCTCCCCATTCGCGGTTGATTCCGATCCCCGTGCTTTACAGGTCGATCCATCCGGGAAGTTCGCCTATGTGCCGGCGCTTTCAGCATGTGAAATGGAGATCTTCTCCATTGATACTAGCGGCGCATTGACAGTCGTAAATCGCATTCGTACCCGCCAGCAGGCTGCTGCCATTGCCTTCAGCCTGGGCACTGCACCAATCGCATATTCACCTAAATTTGCCTACACCGTGGACATGCTCGGCGGTGGCCTGTCGGAGTACAGCATTGACGCTGCCACAGGGGCTCTCGCCTCTATTGGTTCAGCTTCCACGCCAAGTCCTCGTTGGATTACGGTCAGCCCTTCCGCTCGGTTTGCATATATAGCGAACGAGGCTGCAAATAGTGTTTCGGCATATACCATTGACTCGAACACTGGTGTTTTGACTGCCGCAGGCTCGGTAGCCGCGGGAACAAATCCTGTTGCTGTCGTGGTCGACCCATCCAATCGTTTCGTCTATGTCGCGAATCAAGGGTCAAGCGATATTAGTCAGTATTCCATCAACACAGAATCTGGCGCGTTAACTCTTATTTCCACGGTGGCCTCTGGCTCAGGCCAATTTGCGATCACCGTGGATCCCACTGGTAGATTCGCCTATACCGCAAATCAAGCCTCCAGCAACGTCTCGGTGTACAGCGTCGATCCTTTGACCGGGGTTCTGACTTCCATTGGAACAGTAGCAGCTGGAGCCTCTCCAACAGCTGTTACGGTTGATCCGACCGGAAAATACGCCTACGTCGCGGACCAACTTTTTAACGTTTCGATGTATGAGATTGACGCCGTGACAGGAGCTTTGACTACTACTGGGACCCTTCCCGCAGCGGCCGGGCCCATGTCCGTGGCCGTGGACCCTACCGGTAGGTTTGCCTATGTCGGAGATATCAGCTCCAACAATCTTGTCCTCAGCTTCAGCATCAACCCGTCCACAGGAATGTTGACCAACACCGGATCTTTGGCTGCTGGTGGGATTTACCCCTACCCAGTGATCGTTGACCCATCAGGGAAATTTCTTTATGCGGCAAACATCGACTCCAACAATGTCTCCATCTACTCAATCGATCCCGGCACTGGAGTGCCCACTCCCGCGGGAACGGCCAATACAACAACTTCGCCCGGTTCGCTCGTCATGACCGCAACCATTCAGTAGGCGTTTGGCGCACCCGCAAAGCTTTGGGAAAGGAAGTTCCCCGCCGAAAATGCAGCTGATTCGATCATCTCGCCAGGAGATATCGAGATTCCAAGGCAGCGTTCTGCATGGCATTGCAACGGCTATGGTATATTTTGGCGACTTTTAACGTTGCTATTTGCCGATATTCGGAGGCTCCTATGCGATTCTTCCACTTGTGCAAAAAGCTGCTACCTGCCGTGATTGCGCTCGCCGCTTTGCACCTTAGCAGTTCCTTACTGTCGGCTCAGAATCAGTCCAAGCCGGCTGCTGGAGCCACGAGCACGGCGTGTCCCAACGATGAGAGTGGACTGAGGCTGCCAGCTGGCTTTTGCGCCACGATTTTTGCCGACGGCATTGGTCATGCGCGGCACATGGTGGTTGCGCCCAACGGTGTGGTCTACGTGAACACATGGTCGGGCGAATATTACGGGAACGACAAGCCGCATGAGGGTGGATTCCTTGTCGCGCTGCAAGACAAGGCGGGCGCAGGCAAAGCCGACGTCACCGAGCGCTTTGGGGAAACCGTCCAGAGTGGCGGAGCTGGCGGCACGGGAATCGGCTTGTATAAGGGATCGATCTACGCGGAGATAAACGATCGAATCGTGCGTTATTCGCTGGCTGCCGGTTCCCTTGTGCCCAAAGATCCTCCGGTCACAATCGTTTCTGGATTGCCTCTAGGCGGCGACCACCCGATGCATCCATTCATCATCAATGCCGAGGGATCCATGTACGTGGACGTAGCAAGCGCTACCAATTCGTGTCAGCTGAAAAACCGGACGCTCAAATCACCGGGAGCGAATCCGTGTACGGAGCTTGAAACGCGCGGCGGCATCTGGCGCTACGACGCCAATAAATCCAACCAGGGTTTTTCGAAGGCCGAGAGGTTCGTTACCGGGATACGAAACGGTGAAGGCTTTGCGATTGACGCTAGTGGCCGCATGTATGTCACCCAGCATGGACGAGATCAGCTGCACACGAATTGGCCCGATTTCTTCAAGCCGGACCAGGAAGCGACCCTTCCGGCGGAAGAGGTGCTGCTCTTGAAGCCAGGTGGCGACTATGGATGGCCCGAGTGTTATTACGACGGGTTCATGCAAAAACTGGTTTTGGCGCCGGAATACGGCGGTGACGGCGGCAAGACCGTTGGTGTATGCGCGAAGAAGACCCCTCCTGCCGCGGCATTTCCCGCGCATTGGGCGCCGAATGGAATGGTGCATTACGACAAGAAGGAATTCCCAGAGCGCTACCGCAACGGCTTGTTCATCGCCTTCCATGGGTCATGGAACCGGGCGCCGTATCCTCAGGGCGGTTACAACGTTGTTTTTCAACCGATGTCGGGCGGCCACGCATCGGGTGGATGCGAAATATTCGCGGATGGTTTCGCGGGAGCGATGAAATCGCCGGACAAAGCGGACCATCGCCCGAACGGGCTTGCGGTCGGACCGGACGGTGCGCTCTACATTTCCGACGATGTTCGCGGGCGAATCTACCGAGTTGTCTATCACGCCGGATCTGCCGGCGGCGCCGGGAATGTAACTCCGTGCCCGAGCATGACAGCTCCGGCCGGCGATATCGTCGAGGCCCCCGCGAATCCGCCGGAGGGCACTCATCCGGATGCCGGTGCGGCAACAACCGCCGGTGCTGCTGTTCCCGAAGGAGTGACGCCTGAAATGGTAGCGCTTGGCGAACGTGTCTACCGCGGCCAAGTGGGCGGAGCAGCTTGCATAGGTTGCCACGGCGACAACGGCCACGGCTCGCCTTTGGGTCCGGATCTGACGGGGAAGAAATGGTTGTGGAGCGATGGCAGCTATGCGGGAATCAAAAAAACGATAACCGAGGGTGTGTCACAACCAAAACAATATCGCAGCACGATGCCCGCGATGGGCGGCGCGCAGCTTACGGCTGACCAGGTATCTGCCGTCGCCGCGTATGTCTGGAGCTTGGGCCACCGCTGAGTCTGGATCCACCCCGACGATGGAACCCACGCTGGGTGGCCTCCGCTCTTATCGTCCTAGCCCCTCTGAAGGTCTGGTTCAAGTGGTTGACCTACCGCGAATATATTCCGCGCGACCCGGCTGCCGAGTTGGAACTACCCCGAGTCGGATACAAGCTACCGAGCGTCTTAAACAAGGAGGAGGCCGAGCGGGTCCTGTGTCAGCCCAATGTCGGAGAGTCATCGGGCATACGTGATCGCGCCATGCTTGAGATGCTCTATTCCAGCGGATTGCGCCGCATGGAGCTTCTCCACCTGAAGTTATACGAGTGGACCAAAAACACGGCCTTGTAACTGTTCGAGAAGGCAAAGGTAAGAGGGACCGCGTCGTCCCGATCGGTGAACGGGCGTTGGCTTGGCTGGACTTGTATCTCAATCGACTTAGATCCGAGATCGTGAAGAAACCTGATGACGGTATTATTTTCCTCACCTCGAACGGTGCCCCATTCACACCGAATCACCTGAGCTGGCTAGCTCACCAATACGTGAAATCTGCGGGAATCGGTAAGAGCGGCGCGTGTCACATCTTCCGTCACACCATGGCCACATTGATGCTGGAAGGAGGCGCGGACATTCGTTACATCCAGGCAATGTTGGGCCACGTTCGGCTCGACACTACGCAAATCTATACCCATGTTTCGATCCGCATGCTGAAGCAGGTGCACACTACCACTCACCCTGCCGCACGGTTTGATTCGGAAACCGAGCAGGCCACAAAGTTGCAGAACTACTCACCCCAAACAGTGGATACCCAAGTCTTAGAAGATTTGAGTAAGACTCAATCAGGATAGCCTGACTAGGCACACTACCCCCACGGCCCTACGCGGGTCACACGAACAGAACGTAGAATAAAAAAGATGATGCCCGCGATTGGCCATGAAGCATCTCGGGGCGAAGCCTATTTGGCTTCAACGCCACTCAGCTGGCCTGAGAAAATGGCGTCGAGAAATCCACAGGCCTCGTACTGTCGCGCCAGATACTACGATCAGAATTCCGGCAGATTCGTCAATGAAGACCCCGTTGGTTTTGGTGGCGATAGCGCCGACTTCTACGAGTACGCCTACAACAGCCCTACAGGTTTCGTCGATTCCTTTGGATTGAGTGGCGCAGGTACGGCCACGGCCCCAGCGCCCACTGCGCCCCCAAAGGCGCCGCCCAAGGCTCCGCCAATTTCAGATCCTGATCCACCACTCCCGATGACGGGGCCACCACCGAGTTGGTGGCCAGGAATTGGAGCCATACTTGGTCGCGGACTCATAGTAGGCTTGGGCGAGCTGCTCTTGCCGCCCGCTACCGCTCGTGATGAAGACTTGCTTCCAAAGCCGAAAGATAAGACTCCGCCCTGCGAGAACAACAATGGACCCGATTGCAAA
Organism: Candidatus Acidiferrum sp.; assembly: GCA_041482215.1. GTDB lineage: Bacteria > Acidobacteriota > Terriglobia > Acidiferrales > UBA7541 > Acidiferrum. Next base: position 17,556 of record JBGPDI010000051.1, read on the forward strand.
AAAGCTACTCCATTTCACTTGAATGGCGCCGGAATTGCCGACGCGCATGCATTTAAGAAGGACTTCCTCGGAAATAAGGCTCCAATTTCGCGTTTCGATATTTGTGCCTGTAAGGATGGATCAATAATTATCAAGCCCCAAGGCCAGTGCGGCGCGCCGGGTCCGGGAATTCCAACTGGGTATAGGTGGAACTAGGAAAACATGCAAATTGAAGCTTACCTTCGAATTCTTAGCGATGAAGATACAATTCGTGCGATTGAAGAGGAGACGCGTCTCCCTGACGCAAGTATTAAGGAGCTGAAGGCCCGAAGAGGTGAGCGGGGCGAGGCAATGTGGTGGAACTGGGAAACGCCGCGAACTCTTATCGACATTGATAATCCCGATGATGGATTAAGTGCACTCCTGCTAGCATACAGGCCAATCTTTACCATAGTCAGGAAACATCACGGTCCCCAGACTGACGTCTATTTGGAAGTCGTTTCGAAATACGAAGAGGGTGAAGAACCCAAGGGAATGTACTTGTCGACGCAAACAATTCAGCTACTCAGCGAGCTGGGTGGTGCATTGGACAACGATGTTGTGATCACACTCGCAGGAAAATCTCACAAGGCTGACGGTACATAATTGGGTGGATGGCACAGACGCAAACCACTGGAGCAGAATGGGTGCAACATATTCAGGTTTGCGTCAGCGGATTTAGACTCAACTTCATGTCCGATTTAGATCACAGCAGCGATAACATTTCGATTCGCGAATTCAATTCAGAAACGAGTCTGTATTACTATCGCGCCAGATACTACGACTCGAATCCCGGTAGATTTATATCTGAGGATTCGCTCGGCTTCGGGGCAGGTGAGAACTTTTATGTCTACTCCTACAACAATACGGTGAACCTCGATGATCCTTTCGGCTTGTGCCCTCCCGATTGCCACTGTGGCTGCAGCAAGTGCCACATCGTTAGTATGCTCGTCACTGGCTACGACAACTCGTTCAAAAGCACAGGGAAAAACGCTGGCGACCCTGGGTATGGAATTACAACGAGCGGAAAGAAAACTGGACCAGGCACAATTGCTGCGCCGAGGAAAATCCCGTTTGGGACTGGCATGTTCGTGCCCGGCTACGGATGCGGCACAGTGACCGATCGCGGGGGAAGGAAAACAATAGCAGGGACCCACATCGACGTTTGGTTTCCCACAGAACAGCAAGCGAACAATTGGGGAGCGAAGCGCCATGTTCCCGTGGAGGTTTGCGACGATGGCCACTGATCGTTTTTGCGGATGCTTCTTTGTTTTGTGCCTGACAACTCTGGGCCTATCCTCCAATGCCGTGGCGAAGCCACGGGTAATCCCACTGCAAACGAGTGTAGCCTTTTCGTCTCGCTCACCCGAAAGCCATTGGTCTGTGCCAGTCAAAGCGAGTGACGGAAGTACGGTCTACGTTCTATCGTTAGAACCGGACTTCGATGTTGAGCACCATGCTGTGACACTGGAACTTGTGCTTCGACACTCAGGCGATAAGACCGATGCGCCAAATCTTCTTGACCCAACAGGAAGGCGTCATGGTTTACAGGCCTACGACTTCGCGGCAAACGACCTCGCGCGAGGGGTGCAGAAATCTGCGTTCGGCGAAAAGCGAACGGTGTCCCTCAAGAGCTTGGGGCTGGTAGTTCGGATAGTAGTTTCAAAGGCGTCGGTCAGCCCAATTTCAGCAGGCAACTACCAGCTCGACGCTCTAGACCTCCAGGTCGAAGTCGATAATCTCGATCCCTGAGCTGACATTCTGTAAGCAGACATAGGGCCGGTGACGGGCACCGGGTAACAATTGAACTTCATTTCTGCTGCGGAATCAGGAGCCAGCCTCCGGACCAGTGCGCGATACGTAGCTCCTTTGGAGCCTCATAGGCCCAGAACAATTGGACGTCAGACTTCTTCAACGCAGCATCAAAACCTGTAAAGGCCTTGTCAAGGCTGACATCTCCGCTCAAAGACTCGTTTGGCTCCATCGAGACTCGCTCGGCGGAAGGATCGTCTATTGGAATGTTCCTGGTGATGTAGTTCCTGTCAGACGTGAGCGCAACTAGAATCATGGTATTTCTATTTCCCCACGGCAGGCGCCACTTGAAGAAAGTCGCACGCGTTTCAGCGTGCGACCGGATTGTCACATGTAGCGACGGAGGGTTTTGACTCGTCAGCTCAACTTGAACGTCGGGCGACGCGACCTCGTTCCCCAAAGAAGAGGCAGAAAAAGCGAGGAATGCAACTGCGGCAATCAAGCACTTCCTAATGTGTTCGGTTCTTGAAGTCATTGATATGCTCCTGCGCATTTAGGATCGCATCGATGAGGGGCTGGAGGCAGTCCTTGCATCGTGCTTTCATTTTGCTCTCCAGGCAGTCCAGCTCAGCAGTGTATGCTTTGATCTCCCCTGATTTTTGCTCGTCAAAATTAGAAAAGCCGATTATGACGCCGTCTGCTTGACCTCTACAGATTTTCGGATTGGACGCCATAGCATCTGCAAGATGGCTCTGCTCGTGTACTTCCACGCAGTCCCCGGTGCACTTTGCAACTTGCGGTGACGGACCTGGTTTGCCAATTTGTATGCGCATACCACCATGCCCGTTGCAAACAATTGTGTTTGGAAGTGGATCGGGTGGAAGAAGCGTGAGAAGTCCTGTTGGGTCAATGAAAACAGTCGGGTTGTTACGAACATAGCGATAGAAATCTGTCCCCCGCATTGAACTTCAATGGATCCTCAGTAAGGAAACGCCCAATGTTTTGATCGTAGTATCTGGCGCGATAGTAATACAGGCCAGTTTCTGTGTCAGACTCACGCGCTGTATACCTGAACGGATTGACCACCGACCCAGTCGAAGCCGTCTGTTTGCCGAACGAATCGTATGTGTAAGAATTCGCTATCGCTCCCGATGTGTTACTGAGCGAAGTAACCGAGCCGAGCCCGTCGGCTTGGTAGTAGCTGGTGGTGGAACTGCGCAACATGGCGAGGGGCTCATCGATATTCAACCCTTGGGCGTAGCGCGCGACGGCTGTGCCGCTTGAATTGGTTTCATCGACTATATTGTCACCATCGTATGCGAAGACGCTGGTTGCGCTCGATGTGGATTTGTAGATGCGCCGACCGAAGGGGTCATATTTGAAGGTGACAGTTCCACCTGAGCCCGGTAACGTCACGCTTGTCAGTCGGTTTTCGTAATCCCAGGCATAGCTATGCGCCGCATACGCCGGTCTTGCGTGTGCGGGTTTAGAGTGGACTTCATCGTAACAATTGGCCGGCAAGAAAGCACTGACGAACTCAGGAATGCGGAGAGGCTGCATGGGCAGCACGCCCACCTTCGGAAGAAGCCATCGATTCCGCAAGCGTAAGTCGCGGGACCCGCAACAAGAGGAACAGTTCCCCAGCCCACAACAAAATATCCAGCAAGCGTCCCCGCTGTAGATTGCTCAAGTTCTGGGACTGCAAGCTGACGTCGAGTGCCTTGCGCGAGCACTCCTCGATGAAAGCCCTCATGGAAGCTAAGTCCACGGATTCATCGCTGAACTTGCGGCCGCGGGGATCAAGGCCTTCAAGCCGGTCGTAACAGCGCAGCAGAAAATGATTCAGGCAAAGAGACTGGCGATCGAGTGTAGTAATCGTGGCGCGCCTGCAAAAATCCACCCCACAGTTTCGCTTCCCAAGCATCGTATCCGTTCCCCTTTGGCCCATGGTTGCAACTCGACGACTGCGCTCATTCCTCTCAAGATCTCTGTTCTCTATATAAGATGCATTATGCTACGCAAACGGTTTCATCTTCGGGAATTTTCCCGTCATCTATAGAACACTCGGCGGCATCATTTGTTTCCGTTCGAATCAGCGGCAGCACTGGCAAATGCGCGACCATGGTTTGCACCCGTAGGCAGCGATCCAGATAAGGAGCCAGCAGTGCGCGAACCCAACGCACGTTTTCTCCGCAACGTTTCATGCGGTCATTTCCCGCCCACAATGTGACGACCGTCACCAGCCGCGCTTCATACTCCGAAACCATCACCAGGCATCCAGCAAATCCGCTTACATCCTTTAGCGCTCCTGCAATCGCTGCGGGAATCGCCGACTCCACGCGGTGCGCTTCCTGCGGCTTGGCCACGAACTCCACACTCAGAGCTGTGACCGGAGGAGCGCCTGCCACTCCAGTCGCAGACGCCCGCTGTTGCACTGCGGCGTTCTCTAGAAATGGGTAGGCGATACTCTTTGTATTACTTGAATAATTTACCGGACTTGGCACAATTCCTCCATTGGATTGGCCCACCCTTGGGAGAGGGGAGGCGCATCCCTGCCCGTTCAGGGCGGGCTCGAATGCGCCTTCTGGGGCACATGGGGACCGGGGAGGGTTCCCCACGGATAAGGACTCCCGAGCGTACGGGGGTTCCTACAACCAAGTAGTGCATCTGGCTGCTGTTCCGTTTCAGAACTCTCCAAATGAAGCTCTCGGTCCATTGCGCACAAGGGGGTGCAAAGCTATACTCCTCCCCCAAGAGACCGAGGCTAGCGTGGAGTTCTTCAACTTCGACGAAGCTTATCTGAAGCGATTGCGGGAAGGGGATCCTGCGACCGAGCAGCACTTTGTCTCCTATTTTGAACAACTTCTGAGGATCAAGCTGCGTTCTCGTACCCTCCCCTCCGACAAGGTAGAAGACCTCCGCCAAGAGACCTTTATTCGAGTCATTATAAAGATTCGCCAGGAGGGCGGAGTACGCCAACCGGAGCGCTTTGGGGCTTTCGTTAACTCCATTTGTAACAACGTCTTACTGGAGTATTACCGCTCCTCAGGCAAGAACCAGCAGCCATTGGAGGACACCCACCTCGAGATCCCCGATAAGCTCTTGGATCTGGAGGGCATGCTCGTCAATAAGCAGTCCGCCGAGCACGTTCGCCAAGTCCTTGGGGGTATGCCAAAACGGGACAGCGCCCTTCTCCGCGCCATATTCTTTGAAGAAAAGGAGAAAGACACCGTCTGCCAGGAACTGGGTGTTGATCGCGATTACCTCAGGGTACTTGTCCTTCGCGCCAAGGATAAGTTCAAGGTTCTCTATGAGAAAGGCCAGATTGGCATTGCCCGGCGGGCAACGGGATTGGGGAACCAGTGAAACGATATTGCTCCCCTCTGCACTATCTAAACGTATGACACAAATGGACCACAACGAGGCGATACAGCAGCAAGCCGCAGTTAAGTATGTGCTCGGCGAACTCCCCCCCGACAAGCGGGATGCCTACGAGGAGCACTATTTCGATTGTTGCTTATGCGCAACCGACATCAAGGCGCTCGCCACATTCGCCGACAATGCTCGCGAAGTCTTGCGTCAGGAGAAGCTTTCCCCTCTCGCCTTAGATCCAATTCCAGCGTCCGCCAAATGGTTCGCCTGGTTCCGGCCAATCATTGCGGTTCCCGCCTTCGCCGCCCTACTCCTAATCATCGGCTATCAGAGTTTTGTCACCATCCCGAAGGCTAAGGAATCGGTCGCCACCGGCTCGTCACAGATTCTTTTCAATTCGCATCCTCTCCGAGGCGTAAACACCGCCGGCGATGAGGGCCGCACTCTTTCGATCCGTCCCGATGAATCTTTCTTTTTGAATTTTGATTTCGTCCCCACCCGGACTTTTGACAGCTACATCGGTCAGCTCGAGGACGCGGGAGGGCGCATGCTCCTGCGCTCCAGAATTTCGGGCGCCAACGCCAATCAGGAAGCGCATCTACCCATACCTGCAGGGCTGCTCCGTCCAGGCAAGTATGTTCTAGCCTTTTACGGCGACCCCGATGGCATTGGCAAGGTCAATTCGCAGAATAACGCCGGTCGGCTACCTTTTACGGTTGAATTCCGTCCCTAAATGTACAAGTATTGGGCCTCATCCCAGCATACGAGGTGTCCCCGATGGCTACATTGCACCGCATCCCCTTTCACTACCACGCCGAAGGTCATGGCTTTAGCGGGGAATTTCGTCATCCTCTTTGGTCTCTAATCCCGGCTCAGGCCTCTGCATCGCTATCCCAAATAGGTGGCCACGCGGGAGCACAGGTCGAGAATTTTCATTTTCAGGATTTCGTCTGCTTCAAGTCTGCTCAGACCCACATCTCGGGCAAACGCCGGCGCGACGAAACCTTCGTGACGCACGCCAGCACGGTCGTCAAAGGTCTTAATATTCTGGGAATGGTTACTGCCGAACGCATCATCTCGCGGCTAACTTCTATTCACAATCCGAAAGAGCCAGAGGGCCACATCATCGCCGAGGACAGCCGCTTCGAGGGCTTGCGGATTAACGGAGAAGACGTCAACGTGATTCTCCGCCACAATTTGCTGGTCAAGTGCAAGACCTTTGATGACCTCGCGAAAGGCATTGCAAGTGACGCAAAATCCGGGAAAATAGCGGAGACCAAAGATGGGGTGGCCCTTTGCTCTCTCGTGGAGAAAATCGAGACGAAGTTGAAAGGCGTAGACCCCAAGCGCCATCTGATCGAAGTTCCCAATTTTGGAAAAATCTTCTTGGCCGAAGTTTACGCCGAACAGGGAACGCGGACTTTGACCATGCTTCGCCTCGAACTCGGCTCTCCCCATGTGGCGGACATGACCGCAGCCGAAACTCGCACCAACGGTCGGCCCTCGCCACCCTGAGACGAGTCTTATCGCTAATCCTGTTTCTTTTGCTTCTCACAGAGTCGTGCTCGCGCGCGCCCAATTCACCGGCTCAACTTCAAGTAACTCACGATCAGATCCTTTGGACTCTGCGGCACGAGGGCGCGGATACCGCCCTCAAGGACGTTAACGTTGCCTTGACGCGGCTCGCAGGCAAGAACCTGGAATGGACTTGGCGCCTCACAGTTCTAAAAGCACAAATACTCCTTTACAAGTCAAATTATCAGGAAGCTCTTTCGATCTTGAATGGACCTCTCCCCGCCTCTCTTCTTTCGACGGACATCGCTGTGCGCAAACCAATGATGGAGGGGATCGCCCACAGGCAAGGCCAACAATTCACCGAATCTGAAAAGAATCTAGCCGAAGCCGAGCAGATCGCCCGAGCGTCTCATCCGCAACTCTTGGGAGAGGTCTTGAACGCTCGCGGCGCTCTTGAGGTCGACGAAAAGAAATTCCGTGAAGGCCAGCTGACTTTCGAGCAGGCGCTGAAGCTTGCGCGCCAGGAACGGGATCGCGATCTGGAAGCAAGCGTTCTCAATAATTTTGCCAGGGTGGCTGTGAGCCAGGGCCATTTTGACGAAGCTATTGATCGTGCAACTACCACTCTCGATCTGTCACGTTCCTTGGGTCTGAAGCCTTTGGCTGCCACTGTTTTAGGCAACCTGGGCTGGAACTACTTTGAACTGGGTGATTTCGATCGCTCGCTTGACTTCTACAAGCAAGGCGCTCAAGCCTCTGCCAACAGCGGGCTTTCGGAGTCTTCCGCTTACTGGTTCTCGGGCGTGGCAAATTCTTACGTCGCTCTTCGGGATTTTGCACCCGCGGAGGAGTTGGCGCGCACTACCCTCAAACATGCACTCGAGCTGAAGAACGCGCAGACAACCACGGAGTGTCTAAATACGCTCGCGGAAATCATGCTGAAAACGGGGCGCCTTGCCGAGGCGGAGCAATACAACCGAGATGCCCTGAAGATGGAGGAGGAAGGCCAGGACAAGTTTGGCACGCTCGATTCACAGCTCGTAGCTGGTCATCTCGCGGCTGCCAATCAGCATTTCAAGGAAGCTGAAGATTTTTTTCACAAGGTTCTTGCCGAACCCACCGTCGAGGCGGCAGTCGAGTGGCAAGCTGAGGCCGGGCTCGCACAGGCATGGGATGACCAGGGAAGATTTGTCGAAGCCGAACGGCAATATCTCAAAGCCATCAACACGATCGAGCATGCAAGGCAGTCAATCGATCATGACGAATTGCGGTTGAGCTTTCTTTCCAGCGGAATTGCAGTCTATGGCGAATACATTGATTTCTTGATCCGTCGCGGCAGGCCCGCCGACGCTCTGAACCAGGCGGAATTCAGCCGCGCACGTACGCTAGCCGAAGGATTATCCTCGGACCCGGTTTCGGCCGTTCGACCCACGCCGCACGCGCAGCCCCAGCAAATTGCGCAGCGTCTCCATGCTACGATTCTCGTTTACTGGCTGGGCGACAAACATTCCTATCTATGGGCGATTACCCCGGCAAAAACAGCCTGCTTCACTCTTCCTCCATCTTTGGAAATTGTTGGGCTCGTTAAGGGTTTCAGTGCAGCGATTGTTAACTCCACCGACGTTCTCGCGGGGGATGACCGGCTCCGCGGTGAGAAACTCTACGCCACGCTTATCGCCCCGGCTCAAGCGCTAATCCCGGCGAACTCGCGCGTGATTCTTCTGCCGGATGCGAGCCTCTACGGTTTGAACTTCGAGACGCTCATCTCCCCGCAGCCGCAACCGCACTATTGGATTGAAGATGTGACTTTGGCGACGGGGAGTTCGCTCACAATACTGGCCTCCTCCGCCAGCCGGCCCGCCTCGAAAGAAAAAAATCTGTTGCTTGTCGGCAATACTAAAGAAGCAAACAGCGAATTTCCCCCGCTCTTGCAGTCGGCAAACGAAATGCACAGGGTTGAGCAATATTTCTCAGAACCTCGTCGCGCCGTCTTCGAAGCGGAGCGAGCCACTCCGAACGCCTACATGAACAGCAACCCCGAGCGTTTTGCCTACATTCACTTCGCGACCCACGGCACCGCGAGCCGCACCCGGCCTCTGGAGTCTGCAGTCGTTCTGAGCAGGGAAGGGGACTCTTATAAGTTGTATGCGAGAGACATCGTCACGCGGCACCTGCATGCGGAATTGGTCACCATCTCAGCTTGCTACGGCTCGGGAACTCGCGCCTATTCGGGCGAAGGACTTGTCGGCCTTTCCTGGGCTTTCTTGCGCGCTGGCGCACACAACGTCATCGGCGCGCTCTGGGAAGTCAGCGATGCTCCCGCTACACCAGAGCTCATGGACGCGCTCTATCGCGAGTTGGGCCGCGGTAAAGATCCGGCATCAGCGTTGCGCGCTGCTAAGCTCTCCCTCCTCCACTCCGCCAATCCCACTACTGTCTTCAAGAAACCTTTCTATTGGGCGCCCTTCCAGCTCTATGTCGGTTCGTAAACGCCTCCCTCGACGTCAGCGTGACAATGTCGTCGTTTTGGTTTGTCTTCCGAAGCCCGACCCCACTTAACTCGTCGTCTTTGGCGGATTGCCCGACAGCCGCACATTGATCACTTTATTCAACAGGTCGAACCAAAACGGCGCGCCTAGCACGATGGCAAACGAGCTCAGCAGAATCCCCAGGATTTTCAGCAGCCATCCGCCCCCCGAACCTGGCAAAGCGCGATAATCACCCGCCGTTGAACTCCACCCGATGGGCGGTGTGTTCGTTCGGCGCACTTCACTCGCCACGTCTGCGAAGTACACTTTCTGTCCGCTGGCATCTCCGGGATTTCCAGTTTCAACTTTCTTCTCGGCCACCGCCACAGCCGCGCGCCGCAACGCATCGTCACTCCACAATTCCCGGACGATCATGATGGTGTCCCCATTCAGCGCCGCACAGAGCAGCAAGCCCGCCGCAAATATGATCTGTTGCGCCATCCGCTTGTACCAACCGGTGACGCGCGCCATCGTATCGTCGAACCACTGCTCAATCTTGTCGCGCGCCGTATCGTACTTTCCTTCCGAAGAATCGATCAGACCGAAAAGTGTCCTGCGCAATTTGTCGTCCGGCAATTTGGCGACTCCATCGCGGAGATCTTGCATCGTCCGAGGCTGCGCTCCGGCTGGCGGAGCCAGCAAATCCAGAAGCGCTTGCGAGAATGACCGTGCGGAAATGTAGGAGGGTTTTTCTCCCGGCCGCGCCGTCCGCTCAATCAAGGGATGTTGGAGGAGTTCCGCTGCCAGGTCGTGATCGCCGTTCTGCAGCATGTTGCGAACTGCTTCCACCAGTGTCTTCGAACGCAAAGAGAGAATACTGGCGATCACCTCTTTGACCCCGGAACACCCGATGCTCAGTACCAGAAAGATCAGCGTGAGCCCGATCACTACTTCTAGAATCTGCGACCCAAACATGCCAACCTCCTGTCGCCCGAGCTCGGCCCAGTCTTGCAACACCAACAGCTGGTACCATGCCGAACGCACAACGATTCCGATGAACGCAGGCCCCGTAGCTCTTCCTCAAATAGTGCCCAATCGTGTTGATTCGTTTCGCGGATCGACCATCCCCTATCTCGCGTAGCCACCTGCATTCTTGGAATAGATTGCTACCTCTCATGGTTACGTTGGTTTAGGGCATCCGAGAGTGCTCGTGGACGCAACATCGCAGGCAGTGATACGATTTGCGCTTCTAGCCCACTATGAACGTAACGCAGTGCTAACCCATTTCCATAGAGCCATTGGGGGTGTATGTGCCATCAGCCGGATTAGATAACCTGAAACACATCGTTGTACTCATGATGGAAAACCGCTCATTCGACCACATGCTCGGCGCACTGATGGCCCAAGATAAGCGCATTGATGGCTTGGATGGCACACAAACCAATCCCGATACGACGAACACCCAGATACCCGTTAAACCGCTGGCCGAGTTTCAAGGTCAGCTCGACCCCGATCCAGATCACCATTTCCCAGGTGTGGATCTCCAAATTTTCGGCGGTGCTCCTCCAGGAGCGGGCCGCGTGGCTAACATGCAGGGCTTCATAAAGAGCTATTTCCAGCAGCAGCAAAACGTCAGACAGTCCCAGAAAATCATGTACTACTTTACGCGCGATAAATTGCCGGTTCTTACTGGACTAGCCACGCAATTCGCTGTTTTCAACGGCTGGTTTTCCTCCATCCCTGGACCTACTATTTGCAATCGAGCATTCGCGCACTATGGAACATCGTTCGGCCAAGTTGGCATGAACATTTTCGAATGGAAAGGGCCGTACCTCAGTATCTATGAGCGCGCGCTTCTGGCCGGACGCACGGCCAAGCTCTATTATTACGACGGGCCGAGCTCCACAATGGAAATTGTTAATCTTCTTCGCAATCAGTCGAAAATATTTGCCACCTTTGATCAGTTCTTGGGGGACTGTAAATCTGGAAACCTGCCGGATTACAGTTTTGTCGAGCCCAATTACAATGACCATGATAGTGACAGCGGAGCGGAAATAGCTTCGGACCAGCACCCCGATCACCATGTGCAGCACGGCGAGATTTTCATAAATAACATTTACAACGCGATTTTTAATAACCAGCAGCTCTGGAAGAGCACGGCGTTATTGATTGTCTACGACGAGCACGGTGGAGTCTACGACCACGTCGTGCCGCCCGACTGTACACCAGACGACGCAGCGTTTCTCGCCTCTGCTGACAAGACCGAAACGGGCGCGCCTTTCGCGTTTGACCGCCTCGGTGTGCGGGTACCGGCCATCCTGGTTTCTCCTTGGGTTCCCAAGAACATCGTTATCCCGGGTCCGTACCAGATAAATGGGCGCAAATTTGACCATGCTTCGATTCCCGCCACGGTAATGAAGTTCATTCTCAAGGATTTCGATCCGAACACTCTCTCCCCAGGAAATAAGCAGAAGTTTTTGGCAAGTTCTAGGCGAGAACAGGCTGCGGACACATTTCTAGACCTCCTTGGGGACAAGATGCAACCGGACGATGATATTCCGAACTTTGTGGTTCGGTAGGAGACGACATGGCCAGAACAAGAAGGGTGGTTCCCATTCCAAGGCCACCCAAGACCGCGTTCGATAAGAATCGCGCAGCGGGAACTCTCTTGCGGGCTCAAGCCGTGCACTTGCGCCATGCTCTCGCAAGACACGTTCAGAAAGTGGCGAGGCATTTGAGCAAGGTTGGAGAGTTGCTGGCAACCGACCTTGCTGCGATGAAGACTGAGGGCGACGTAAGCGATTACGCCAAGCGTGTCACAGCCATTCTTCATCCACACGGGGGCAAGAGCGAGCATTAGATAGACCAAAAGCTCGGGTCAAGATGGGGAGGGTTTCGTGCCTGGGGACGGACCAAAGACAGACAATGTGAAGTCGACGAACAGCGATACAGACTCGAAATCGGATTCTGCCGTCAACGTCAGTTCAGCCTCGGGAGGGACCCAAGGACCGGCCATCCGGGTGGTTGTGCCGGGGAAACCTGACCTACAAATTTGGCTGCAGGGTGTTCCTAGCCCCTTATTCAATGCTATTGACAAACTGACAAAGCCCCCTTCTGCCTGGAACTCTATTTTTAAGGACATCGTTCCTGGGCTCACTTCGCTCGCCGCAGTTTTGATTTCACTAGCGGCTTTGATCTTCACCTACATCCAGTGGAGTCAGGCCAAGACTCAAAGGGATAAGGCTGCCGACACGGCTCAAAAAAAGGTACTAGCTGATCTCATTCAGAATTTTGATCGCATAGGTGTGTCCCGAGACACTGGTGCCGAGGACCAGCAGAAACTTGAGATCGCCTCGATGAGACTGGCTGCATATGGGGATCAAGCGTTACCTGCAGTGAGGATGGCTTTTGGAGCAAACAACGATGGCCTCCGAGATGGCGGTATGTTGGTAGCCAAGCAGATGTACCGTGGGATGACCGTCGAACACGGAAGACTCATCGGGGAGATACTCGGCTACTACAAAACTAGTTCGCCAGTTCTACAGTACAGCGTCCTCGAATGGCTAGTTAAAATGAAGCGGGAGTTGTCGGACGAAGAAGGCGCCCTGGCTGTTGGCATGTTGAGGCAGACCTTCGGCAAGAAGGGGGAAAACTGCCCGAATCAGAACACCAAGGTGGCGATGGAAGTAACAAACTTTCTCCCCATTTGGCCTACGAATGACTCCAGGGAACTCTTGCGAGGAATGGCAGTAAAGTGCGGGGACCCTGAAATACGCGATCATGCGTCAGACGAACTAAATAGCTTGAAATAGGATTGGCTAACTCATGTATATGGCGATCAACCGCAAATTATCTCAAATTGCAAGACGGGCGAGCGGCCTCCTATTGCTTGGTATCGTCCTCTCAGGCTCAGTCGCTGCTCAGGAGCAATTAACCGTGGTCAAGGGTAAAGTGACAGTGGCTTCGACGGTCGGCAGTCCGTTCGTCCCGCAGGCGAGAGTGCAAGTTATGGATCCGGACTTCCCCAAAGCCAAGAGAGTCTCGAGATCGACGCAGGTTGACGGGCCCGATTACGAAATCGAGAATGTTGCTGAAGGAAAGTATGACATTGTGGCCTGCGACGACCAGCTCAAATACGAGCCGCGACTGCAGTCGGCGGTGGAAGTCAGACGAAATGGACGTGAGGTTAATTTTAGGCTGAAGCGCAACGACCCGGCCCATCCTTTCCCGTACTCATCAATTCCCAAGTCGAAGTTTTTGTATCTCAAGCACATCGAAACCGGGTGCGAATTGGATGTAATACGTGCAGACTCCAAAGGCACTTTTTCGATTCCCAATATTGTGGACGAGGGAACGCTGATCTCAAGGTACTTCGTCTGTTTCGATGACACAGAAGAAGCTAATACTAGCTCAACATTTGAATCATGCCGCAAGAGAGAACTACCGATAGGACTCCCACAGGAACAGGTGTTTGCCATATTGGGCAAAGGTAAGAAGTTCGAAGGTAAGGGCCATGAACGTATCTACCGTTACCAAGACGTTAGAGTGACTCTTGTGGACGGAAAGGTTTCGGATGTGAGGGTTGAGATTAATCCGAGCAACTGACTGTTGGTGATGGACTGTGCCGGGAATTAAACCAGAATCGGAAGTTGCTTCGATTTGGGCAAGCTCAAGGATGTAGTGTGCTGACCAGGAATAACAGAGGAAGAGCAGGAACGAGTCATGGCCGCTCTCGGTTCACACAATGGCAACGGCGATCACAAACAAAGGAGTCCCCATGCGACGGTTTTATTTCCTCTTAGCTTTGCCGGTTCTGGCAACTCCCTTGTGGGCACAGAACGAATCCAAGTTGGGAGCCGATTTCCGCAAGGAGCGCGCCAGCTTTTCGGGTAGTTGCTCGAGCTTCAAGTCAATCCTCAGCTGCGCGCAAGTTCTCTTTACGGATCATCCGCTGCACATCGCTGTCGGCAGCATCGCCCCGCAAAACGGATTTGG
>JBGPDI010000052.1:0-31489 GCA_041482215.1 Candidatus Acidiferrum sp.
ACGGTCAGCGCCGTCGCCGTTGTTCCTGCGAATCCCATGCTCTTCATCGCTGAGACGCGGCCTGAAACAATCGAACCAATTAGAATGCCGAGCACCAGCGTAAACGCAACAAATACCGCCGCCAAAATCTTGCGGCGACGCGCCCAATCCATGAGTTCTTTCACTTGTTCTCCCATGTCTACGACTCCTCTATTTTGGCCCCCACAGCCCCGTTTTCGCCAGCAGCCGAATTCGGCCTGGTCTCAAAGTATAACACCGCCAATTCGATGAGGTTGCTGCCGAATTCCGTTGCCCTGAAGAAATGACTGTTCGAAGGACCGGGGGCCTTGCGATTCTTGTTCACCACTCCATTGGACGCGGCAAACCCTAAATTTGTTGTCAACGGTCCAAATATATATTTCGAGGCCCAGCGTAAACACTTACGATTCAACGCTTAGGCGCCGTATGGAAGCCCAGGAGAAATGCGTCTCTGTTAACACTACCGTTGTTTTTCTCGTCTTCCTTTGGAATGAGGCAGTGGCGCACTTTGGCTTAAATGTGGGATACAGCATTGACTTTCGGACCGCTAGCATGGAACGTCACGCTGTGACCGTCTCGCCCGTCACCAACTCGCGCGAGGATGACTCCCTGGTCAGCGCTGCCCGCGCCGGCGATCGAGCCTCATTTGGGCGCCTATATGACCACTACGCCCGCATGGTCCACGGCATCCTGCTCGCTCGCGTGCCTCCGCGCGAAGTAGATGACCTTGTCCAGGAAGTGTTTCTCGCAGCCATGCGCCAGCTTCATACCCTTCGCGAAGTCTCCCGCTTTGGCGCTTGGCTGGGGGCCATTGCCCGAAATCGCGCCAATGATTACTTCCGCAAAGCGATCCCCGATCAGAAAGTGACCGAGCCCGTCTCCGAGAATCAAGCCGAGACTCGCGTGGCCAGTAACTTGGCCGACCAGGAAGCCGCCGCAATTCTGGCCATAGTGCGCGATCTTCCCGAAGCGTATCGCGAACCTCTCATCTTGCGGCTCGTCGAAGGTATGACCGGACCGGAAATCGCCGCACGTACCGGCCTGACGCATGGCTCCGTTCGCGTAAATCTTTATCGCGGCATGCAATTGCTGCGCGAAAAATTGAACGAAGGAGCAGCTGGCGCCGGACGGAGTGCCGTATGAGCCAAAAGGAACCAGAAATGAAAAACGACTATTTGTGGGACGGCTCAGGGGATCCTGACCCGGAAGTTCAAAAACTCGAATCCGCGCTGGGACGTTTTCGCCACAATCAGCCTGCCCCCGCGTTCGATCAACTCGCAGAGATTCTCCCAGTGAAACCGCGGCGGCAGTTTTTTACGCTTCGTTTTGCGTTCCAGCTCGGAGCTGTAGCGGCAACGCTTGTCATTGTGGCGACGCTCTTCTATTTTTTCCGGCCTCCGAAGCCGGTCGTCGATTCCAGACCGTCCTGGGATGTGGCTCGCATCGAAGGTTCGCCTAGAGTTGGTTCGAAATCGCTAGGCGCTAATTCCGGTATCGCAAAACTTGCCGTTGGCCAAACGCTCGTTACCGACGCTTCGTCCCGCGCTAGTATCACCCTCGACGAAACGGGCCGCGTCGAAGTCGATTCTGGATCGCGCCTCCGTTTGGTCACCAACGGCCCCGGCCACAAACGCCTTTCTCTCGAGCGCGGCACCATTCACGCCACCATCTGGGCACCACCAGGTGAATTTGTTGTGGATACCCCTTCCGCCGTCGCCGTGGATCTCGGCTGCGTATACACCCTCCATGTGGATGATTCCGGCGCAGGCCTTTTGCGAACAACGATGGGCTGGGTAGGCTTCAAATCGAACGGCCACGAGTCCTTAATCCCCGCGGGCGCTATCTGCCAGACTCGCCCGAAGATTGGCCCTGGCACGCCTTATCTGGAAGACTCTTCGGCATCATTCCGTGACACCTTGGAAAAATTTGATTTTGTCGCCACCACGCCGACGGAACGCAATGCCCTGCTCGGTATCATCCTGTCAGACGCGCGCAAGAACGACGCGCTCACACTTTGGCATCTCCTCTCGCGCGTCAGCGATGCCGATCGCCCCCGCGTTTACGACCGCCTCGCCTCGCTCGCTCCACCCCCGTCCGGCGTAACTCGCGAAGGGATCTTACTTCTCGATCGCTCGATGCTGGACCTCTGGTGGAACTCCCTCGGCTTCGGTGAAATTTCTCTGTGGCGTACCTATGAACGCGACTGGTCGCAATCCTCGCCCAAGACCAACTGATTTGTTAACAGCCGTCGCGCTGTGACCGTCTTGCCTCCCGTAGGTTGAAACAATTCAACTAGAAGGAGATCAAAAATCCATGACACGCCAACCAGTTCGTTCATCTCGGTTTGCCGCTGCGCTGATTGCAGCGGTTCTATGTTTTGCGTCAATCGCTCAGGCCGGCCCACCACTCATTTGCCACACCATCGAAATTGGCCAAGCTAAATCCCTGCCATGGATCAGCCACGGCTGGAACCTCAGCGGCGGCGAGAACTACGACACGAAAAATCTCGTTCGCGACACGCTGGAGATTCTTGGCCCAGACACTCCTGTTCTGGTTCGAATGGAAACTCTTCGTCGCGCCACGCTTTACGCGCGCAAAGATCCTCTCGTAGCAAAAGAACTCCTCGCAAAGCTGCATGCTCGCGCGACGTCAGCTGAATCCTCCGGCCACCCCGACGCCCTGGCTTGGTTCGACGTTGGCTATCTCGCTGAAACGTACAAACAATGGATCGGACAGAATCTCCCGCACATGACCGACGGAATGCGTATTGATCCCAATCCCGCCGCCGGCGTTGACGGCTACTCAATGATTAAGAAAGCACTGGCCCTGCGCGGATCAGACCCACAGATGGAGTTTGCCGCCGCCTTGATCACTCTCGCAGGCCCACAAGATGCTCACCGCGAGCACGCGTTGAAAGCCCTCGCTGGCGCCAAAGGCGACCCACTCTTGGCACAAAACCTGGCCAGCCATTTTATTGGCGCTCAGAGCGAAACCATGTCGCAGCTACTCGCAAAGAATTCACCTTCCAAGTAGAGCGACTCCAAACTCCGCGAGCAGGGGCGTCCACCACCGCGGATACCCCTGCATATACCCACCATCATCCAGCCTCAATATGCGCAGCCGACAGTCACCTGAGGCCCTTGACATCGGAAACCCGTTCAGGCATAAAAGAAGAAGCTGCGGTTGCGGCGACACGTGGCGATTTAGGGCAACTTGCTCCACGTAAAAAACTGCTAAAGAGCTTTTCGAGTTTCCCAGAAGATTTTCTGAGACCTCCGAGCACTTTGGCACGGAGGGTTTTTCGGTTCTCCCCTCCCTGCTGCCCTAATCGATTTCCACTTGCCATTGCGACGGTCGTCGGCCGCGGCCGAGGGCGCATTTGCATTAGGCGCCAACGACTTAGCAGCGTATTTCCGAAAGGTGCATCATGTCCGAACTCTATCAACTCCGCTGTCGTGAATGCGGCAAAACCTGGGGCAACGTCCCCCGCTCGTTCTGCGAAGACTGCTTCTCTCCCCTCGAAGTCGCCTACGATTACGATTCCCTGAAAAAAATCGTCCGCCGCGAAAATCTTGCCGGCCGCGCGTTCAACATGTGGCGCTACTCCGAATTGTTGCCGCTCCCTGAGAATTTCACCGGACCGAATGCCGTTGGCGGTACACCGCTCGTGGCCGCGCGAAAACTCGCTTCCCAATGGGGACTGAAAAATCTTTATTTCAAAAATGACGCTGTCTGCTTCCCTTCTCTTTCCTTCAAAGATCGCGTCGTCGCCACCGCCCTGTCCGCCGCCCGCCGATTCAATTTCACCACTGTCGGCTGCTCCTCAACCGGCAATCTGGCTAACGCCGTCGCCGCACAAGCTGCTCAGCAAGGATTCGACGCGTGCGTCTTTATCCCCGCCGATCTCGAGCCCGCCAAAGTTCTCAACACTGCCATCTACGGCGCGCGCATCGTGCGCATCAACGGCAACTACGACCACGTCAATCGCCTCTGCGCGCAAATTGCCGACCGTTTTCAGTGGGGCCTCGTCAACGTAAATCTGCGCCCCTACTATTCCGAAGGCTCCAAGACGCACGGCTACGAAATCGCGGAACAACTCGGATGGACTCTGCCCGACAACGTCGTCGTTCCCATGGCCGGCGGTTCGCTGATTACCAAGATTGCAAAAGCATTCCGTGAACTGGTGACGCTCGGCTGGGTCGAGGCCAAACCGGTAAAATTCTTCGGCGCGCAAGCCACCGGCTGCTCCCCAATTTCAGACGCCGTGAAGCGCAACCTTGCGCGCTTCGAGCCGCAAAAGCCCAACACCATTGCGCGTTCGCTCGCCATCGGCAATCCCGCCGACGGCCCCTTTGCGGTAAAGCAAATTCGCGAATCCGGCGGCTGGGCCGATGATATCTCCGATCCAGAAATCGTCGCCGCCATCCAGTTGCTCGCCGAAACCGAAGGCATCTTTACCGAAACCGCCGGTGGCGTAACCACAGGCGTCACCAAAAAACTCATCGCCCAAGGGCGCATCCGGTCCGACGAAACAACCGTTGTCTGTATCACTGGCAACGGCCTGAAAACTACCGACGCCATCGCCGCCGAATATCCGGCCACCGAAGCCATCGCCCCGCGCCTCGACGCCTTCGAGGCCTATCTCGACGCCCAGCTCGGCACCACCGCAGCCAGCGCCAAAGCGTGAATGGACTTTTTCTTTACTAAAAACTTAAAACTAATAACTAAGAACTTTTCAAACCCGAGGAGCTTCAACAATGCCAGTAACCATCGAAATCCCCACCGCCTTCCGTCGCTTCACAGACGGCGCGCCGAAAATTGACTGTAGCGCGGCCACCATTGCCGATGCCCTCAACGAGCTCACCGTTCGCTTCCCCGAGCTCGCCCGCCACGTCCGCGACGACCAAGGCCAGATCCGTCAATTCCTCAACGTCTACCTCAACGAAGAAGACATCCGCTTCCTCGGCGGCGAATCCTGCACCCTCAAAGAAGGCGATCGAGTTCTGCTCGTCCCTTCTATCGCCGGCGGTTGCTGGTGAAAGCTATTCACATTGTCAGCAAGGTACCCGTTGGCTCATCTGTGGGGCGATCGAGCTCTGCCATCATTGCAGATCTGATACGCCGCAGCGTCTGGTCGCGATCAAGTCCCTTATCCTGTTCGTAACCGTTTGCGACATGCCGTGCCAAGTCCGCGAGAACGATTCCCCAGGCCACAGGGTCGCCCCATGTGCCAATGAGCAGTGAAACATGCTCCGCTTTTTCTGCAACCCAAACTCTCGCAATCTCGTAGGACTTTTCATCTCGAAGCGCTGCATCTGGAATGGCGAGTTGACGGGATGCTGACATATTTTATGCTCCTGTAGCTCTCTTTGCAGAAATTAGCCCATAGCAGTCAACTTCGCAAACAATACCGCGACTTTTTTCTCTTCGCGGTGTTTGCATTAGTATGAGGCTACGACTCCTCATCTACGCTCTCGCTTCCCTGATTCTTCTGGCGTTTCATGCGCCAGTAAGAGCAGTTACTTCGCTTTTCTCCGACTGCAGCAAACTCTAGACTGATTGTGCATAATTTCGTTCTCGTCCGTGACCTTCGAATCTTTTCGACACCTCAAGCGCTCCGCCCAGCGAAAAGTATTGATTCCGCCACGTTCAAGAGGCAGACTAGCGCACCTTATTTGCTTACGGTGACTCACAGTATCCGTCCGAGGTAATCGCCAGCATCTTGATCACAGCAGGCTCCAATCTTCTCACGGCCACTGGAACCGCAATCCAAACGCGGAGCGCCGAACTTCGAAAAGAACTCGGCTTCGGGGATCTAATTCTCGCGCAAGTTTTGGCGGTAGTCGTCCCTGATTTTTTTGGCACCGCCGTCAAAGCGGGCCCCTCTCACGTCGTGCTGTGGCTCATCGCGATTCTTTCTTTTTTCATTCCGCAGGCGCTACTGGTCGCGCATCTGAATCGCCTAGTGCCACTCGAGGGGGGACTTTATGAGTGGGCCAGGCTGGCATTCGGCGATCGTGTTGGATTTCTCGTTGCCTGGAATCTCTGGCTGTTCGGAACTCTCTACATCGCAGTGATCGGTCTAATTGCGACGACCTTTTTAGCCTACATGCTTGGACCTAGAGCTTCCAGCATTGCTGCAAGTGGGCCTTCCATCTTGATTGCATCGGCGGTTTGCGTGATCGCCCTTGTGTTTATCGCTCGCGTTGGCCTCCGCGTCGGTAAGTGGGTGAACAATTTTGGCTCGATTTGCATCCTCGTTACGCTGGGCGTCCTGATTGTCATGCCGTTCGTGGCTCTCTGGCGCGGTAGTCTGCAGGAATATCATCCGCTGCGACTGGTTGCGCCGCCGCTGACCCTATTTAGCCTCAGCGTTTTCAGCAAAATGACTTTTGGAGCCCTGACCAGCTTTGAATACGTGGCTATCTTTGCGGGTGAGGCGCGCAATCCCGCGCGCGATTACACTCGGTCAATTAGGGTCTCCGCTCCCGTCATCGCGCTTCTCTATATTCTCGGGACCAGTGCGATCCTCGCATTCGTTTCACCAGATGCCGTGGACGTCATCGGGCCTATACCGCAAGCACTGAGAAACGGCGCCGGATCATTTGGCATCGCAAGAATTGTTGCGCTCGTCGCCATTTTATTGCTCTTCGGCAACTATCTCTCTAACTTCAGCCTGAACTTTAGTGCCAACACACGGCTTCCCATGGTTGCCGGGTGGGATCACCTTCTGCCGGAGTGGTTCACGCGACTCCATCCGAAGCATAGGACGCCTGTCAATTCGATCCTATTCGTTGGCGGAGTTGCGCTTGCCGCGGCAACCGTTGCGCTAGTTGGCGTAGGACCGGAAGAAGCCTACGAGCTTCTGCTTACGTGGAGTTTCACTTTTTATGGTTTGGCCTACTTAGCCATGTTTGCAATTCCTCTTCTCGCGCGCAAAGAAAGTGACTTGCGGCCAAAACTTTGGCTGAGGCTGGCCGCCGTTTCCGGCTTTCTCGTTACGCTGCTCTTCGTTGTTCTTTCGGTGTTTCCCATTATTTCCGTGAAGAGCCCGTCCGCGTATGCCATCAAATCCACCGCTGTTCTAGTCGGCGCCAATGCATTTGGATTTCTTTTTTATCATTTTGGCAAGCGCACCGGTACAGACACAGCATGACCGGCGGACTGCCGCCGCACCTACTGCCTGCTTTTTTGTCCGGCGGTTTCTTGCTATGCTTCCGCGCAATTTCAGTCGCAACACTTTGCCTGCGTACTTTCTTTTTTTTCGAAAGAAGGAGAATTCATGCTCCATCGCTCGCGTCTCGCTTATACGGCTATTCTCTTGTTGTTTGCTGGGTTGGTTTCCGCACCGCCATCTCCGTCTGCGCCACCGGACGGAAACAAGATTGAATTTTCGGTGTCTTTTTCAAAAGAGCGCAGTGCACAGCCGCTTGACGGCCGCATGCTCCTTTTGCTCTCGAACGATGCCTCCGCTGAACCGCGCATGCAGATTGGTCTCTCCGCAAAAACGCAGATCGTCTTTGGCTTGGACGTGGACGCCCTCTCTCCGAACCAGCCAATTACCATCGACGACGCCAATTCCTTTGGCTATCCCATCCGCTACCTACGCGACGTACCTGCAGGTGAATACTTTGTTCAGGTTGTTCTCCATCGCTACGAAACTTTTCATCGCGCCGACGGTCACACCGTAAAGCTGCCCATGGACCGTGGCGAAGGCCAGCACTGGAATAGCGCTCCCGGCAATCTCTACAGCAAGCCGCAAAAAATCACTATCGGCCCGGCATCCTCAACAATCGCTCTTGTTCTTGACCAGGAAATTCCCGCCATCCCCGACCCCAAGGACACCAAATACATCAAACACATCAAGATTCAATCGCAACTGCTCACTAAATTCTGGGGACGTCCCTTCTATCTCAGCGCCAACATTCTCGTCCCCGATGGCTTTGACGGGCATCCCAGCGCGCGTTATCCGCTCGCCGTATTCGAAGACCATTTCAACGAGGACTTCGACGGTTTCCGCACCGAACCGCCGGATGCCAATCTCAAGCCCGACTACAGCGAACGATTTCACATTTCCGGCTACAACCGCATTCAACAAGAAGAAGCCTACAAGTTTTACCAAACCTGGACGTCAGCCAAATTCCCGCGCTTTCTCGTTGCCAAAATCAATCACGCGAACCCGTATTACGACGATTCCTACGCCGTCAATTCCGCCAATCTGGGTCCTTACGGCGACGCTATTGAGACCGAACTGATCCCCGCCATCGAAAAACAGTTTCACGGCATCGGCCAGGGTTGGGCGCGTTTCCTCTACGGCGGCTCTACCGGGGGCTGGGAATCTCTTGCCGTGCAAATGTTTTACCCGGACCACTACAACGGAGCGTTTGTCGCTTGTCCTGATCCGGTGGACTTTCGCGCATATACCAACATCAATCTGTATTCCGACAAGAATGCTTTTTACATTCAGGGACCGCATACTTCTGTTCTACAGCCTGGCTTTCGGGACTACCTCGGCCACACCATCGCTACCACCAAATCCGTCAACCAATATGAACTGGCGATCGGGACCCATTCGCGATCCGGCGAACAATTCGATATTTGGCAGGCTGTTTACAGCCCAGTCGGCACCGATGGCTACCCACAACCAATCTTTAATAAGGAAACCGGCGACATTGATTCCGCCGTCGCCGCCTACTGGAAAGAACATTACGACTTAACGGCAATTCTTCGGCGCGATTGGGCCACGCTCGGGCCGAAACTCCAGGGAAAACTCCACATTTTCTGCGGCAGCGCGGACAATTACATGCTCAACGATGCGGTCTATTTGCTCGAAGACTTCCTAAAGACCACCACAAATCCGCCGTATGACGGAGAAGTGAAATACGGTGAACGCGCAGAGCATTGCTGGAATGGCGATCCCACTTTGCCGAATTATCTATCGCGCCTTCACTACAACACTTTGTATTTGCCCAAGATCCTCGATCGCATAGCGAAGACCGCACCCACCGGCGCAGATCTGACTTCCTGGCGTTATTGACGCGCGTCGATATTCATTCTTGAGCTGCCCGTCTTCGGGTAAACTACCGCTCACACTTTCTAGCTTTCTTAGGAGACCTCTATGTCTGAAGCCGCCGTCAGTGGCGCAGAATTTAAAAAGCAATTGCGCGCAGGCCAGCCCAAGCTCGGCCTTTTTCTAAACGCGCACAGCCCGACCGTCGCCGAGCAGTTAGCTCACAGTGGATATGACTGGTTGCTCGTGGACACGCAACACGGTCCGATGGGCTATGAAAAACTTTCCGCCATGCTCAGCGCCATTTCAAACGGCGGAGCAAAATCCATGGTGCGTGTCGGCGGCTACAGCGACCGCCCGGGCATTCAGCAAGCGCTTGACCTCGGCGCCGATGGCGTGCTCATTCCGTATATCAATAGTGCCGATGAAGCTCGCCAAGCCGTCAGCTGCACGAAGTATCCGACGGCAGGCACGCGTTCCGTTTACTTCCCGCAGCGCAGCATGAACAAAGCCGGGCTTCTCGGCTACGCAGGCAATGCCAACAACAATCTCATCGTTGCTCTACAAGTGGAAACCGCCGACTGCATCAAGAACATGACGGAAATCGCCGCCGTCCCCGGAGTAGATATTCTTTTTCTCGGACAGAATGATCTCTGCATGTCCATGGGCCTGTACGAAAAATACGAGTTCCCGCATATGTACACTTCACCCGAACTAGGCGCCGCTACTGAAAAACTTGTGGCCGAAGCGCGCAAGAACAACGTGATCCTCGGCCTCTTCCTCTTCGGCACCGCCCGCGTCGGAGAATTTCTCGACAAGGGTTTCACCTTCATCAGCATCGGCAACGATTTGCACCATGTACTCACGCAAGCGGGCGCCTACGTCAATGACGTCGAATCTATTGCCAAATCGAAAGGCAAATCCTGGGCTCGCCGTCCAACGGCATTGTTCTAAACAAGAATTCGCCTCCGCAATAGAAACCGGCGGCCCATTCTGACGGGCCGCCGTTCTTCTTAACTAGCTAGGACTAGCTACAATAATCGCCGCTGATTGCTTTCGAGATCGAGAAGCATCTTCTTCATTGAAAGCCCGCCACCGAAACCGGTGAGGCTTCCATCGCTGCCGATTACACGATGGCAAGGAACGATGATGGGAATGGGATTGCACCCGTTAGCCAAGCCAACCGCGCGAACGGCCTTGGGATTTCCAATGCGCTGGGCGAGTTGCCCGTATGAAATCGTTTCTCCATAGGGAATATTGCGCAGAGCATTCCACACGAGAAGTTGAAATTTCGTTCCTTGCATTGCCAGCGGTACTTCGAATTCTCTTAGCTCACCACTGAAATAGGCCCGCAGTTGGCGGATGACTTCGTTAAACGCGGCGCCATCCTGCTTCCAGTCGGACAGCGGACGGGCAGCCCGCTTGCTGCTTTCGAAACTCACACTATGCAGCGCATTCGAATCACCGGCAAGAAGCAGCGGCCCAACAGGACTTTCAAGCGTCGTGTAATACACTGCACTCACTTTCCACCCTATTCTCTACATTCTCCGTATTTCTGCGTTGAGATATTTTACGGTTTTTCCCACTTCCCTGACTCCCCCGCCCGAAACACAGCCTCAATCACCGCCATATTCGCGATGGCATCCTCTAGTGGCACCGGGACTTCGCCGTCTTCGCGAATCGCTTTCGAAAACGCGTCTCCCTGTAGAGTGTACTGATCGCAAATTGGTATCGTCTCCGTTCGAATGCCCGTGCCATATACATCGCGCCCATCGTCAATAAAAATCCGCGTCGACTGATCCAAAGGCGCGTTGAATGGAATCTCCAACTCGATTCGCCCTGTCGTGCCGAGGAAGTGCATCCGCTGATAGGGCACCATCTGCGTGCTGCACGTGAATGCGGCTTGCCCTGACGGAAAATCCAAAATCGCCGACGCCATCCGGTCCGTCTTGAAGTCCGGATCTCTCTCGACCAGTCCGGCCACGCGTGTCGGTTCTTCTCCAAAAATGAATCTCGAAGTCGTAATCGGGTAGCAACCGATGTCCATCATCCCACCGCCGCCCCACTCCGGCACGTTGCGGACATTCTTGGGATCGCGATTGAAGTAGCTGAAGGCACCCACAACTGCTCGCAAATCACCGATCACGCCTTTGCGAATCAAGTCGCGGGCTCTCAACCATTGCGGGTGCGTCTTTACCATGAACGCCTCGCCGATTTTCACGCCGCAGCGATCACGCGCCTCCAGAAGAGTTCTCCCCTCCGCCACCGTCAAGCTCAATGGTTTCTCGCAGAGGACATGTTTCCCCGCCTCGGCCGCCTTTATGGACCACGGCACGTGCAAGTGATTCGGCAGTGGGTTGTAGACCGCCTCGATCTCCGGGTCCGCCAACATTTCCTCGTACGAACCGTACGCCTTTGGAATTCCCAGCGACCTCGCCGCGTCCTGCGCCTTCTTCAAATCCCGCGACGCAATTCCCGCGATCTCGCTCCAGCTCCCTTTCTGCATTCCCGGAATGACTTTCCTCGTCGCAATCGACGCCACCCCCAACACACCCCACTTCACCTTTTGCTTTGCCATCTCCCTGCCTTTCCCCACCGGTGCGTTTCAAGAGCATTAAACGGTTTCAACTAACAGCAATCTTTTGTATCATCCCCGCCTACAAGGAGACCAGTCCATCATGCGCTGGATGCTTTTTTCTTTATTTGTTCTCGCTTTCCTCGTCGAAGCTTCCTCCGCGCAGACGCAACCGTCTTCACAGTCGCCTGCGCAAGGGGGCGACCGCGTCGTTCAACTCTTAAAGGAGCTCACCGAAGCTCCTAGCCCACCCGGCTTCGAGGAGCCCGTACGCAGGCTCTTGGTCGAGCGTATGCGCCCCTTCGCCGAAAGCATCACATATGACGGACTAGGCTCCGTCATCGCCCAACAGGGCAAATCAGGTCCACGCATCATGCTCGACGCTCATATGGACGAACTCGGCGGCATGGTTCGGCGCATTCGGCCCGACGGCTTTGTCTCCATGCAGATGCTAGGCTACTGGCTCTCTGCGGCGCTCCCCGACCAGCGCTGGATGATCCTTGGCTCCAAAGGCCCCGTCCTTGCTGTCACCGACATTTGGGACGCACACATTGCGCCACACGACGCGCAAGGCCACCCGCAGCAGCAGGATCTTTTTCTTGATACAGGCGCCCGGTCCGCGGCGGACGTTCAAGCTTTGGGAATTTCACCCGGCGATCCTGTTGCGCCGGTTTCCGATTTCGCCCTACTCGCCAACAATCGCTATCTCGCGAAAGCGTGGGATGATCGAGTGGGCTGCGCCGTCATGCTCGAGGTCATGCGCCGTCTCGCAAAGACTCCACACCCCAACCAGGTTTTTTACACCGGAACGGTCCAGGAAGAAGGCAGCATCGAGATGCGCGGCGCGGCCACGTCCGCTCGCATCATCAATCCCGATGTGGGATTCAGTTTGGAAGTTGGCATCCCCAATGACGTCCCGGGCCCTGGCCCGGAAGCCGCACAAGAAGTCCTAGGAGGCGGTCCTGGAATGATGCTTTACACTTTCAGCGAACTGCCCAACCGCAATCTCGTCGCGCACGTGAAAAAAATTGCCGGGGAACAGCACATTCCCTTGCAGTTCGATTTTGTCCCCGGCTTTGGCGACGATGCAGGCGCCATCAAGCTAAACAACAGTGGCGTTCCCGTGACGACAATTCTGGTCCCTGCTCGCTCCACTCACGCGCACAACGGCATCATCGACCGAAGCGACTTCGACCGCACCGTCGACCTAATGGTTGCTCTCATTCAATCGCTCGACGCTGCCACGGTGGCTAGTATCAAATCTTTCGCTCCGTGAAGCCGCAAAGCGTCTTCGATGCCAAAACCTAAGTCGTCCTCGTCGGAAGTACTTACCGTTATGGGAAGAATGACTGGTTATAGTACTCCTTGGACTTACCACTTTCTCCATTATCAGAAATTCTAGACCTACACCCGGTCTGTCCAAATTTCGCTGGCAGTCTCAAAATACTACTTTCTCTGCATACGCGGTTTGGAATAGAATCATGCACGCGGAAAGAAGTTACTCCGCTGGAAAGAACCCATGTCGGCCTTACCGTTCCCTGGCCGCGACCTCTCACGGAAGCGCTGGGTTGAGGAGAATTAATGCGGAGCCACAAAGGATTCTCTCTGATTGAGTTGCTTCTGGTAGTTGCGGTGATCACTATCATCGCCGCGATTGCTATTCCAAATTTTCTTCGGTCGCGCCTTCGCGCCAATGAAGCCTCCGCAGTAGCTTCCCTTCGTGTGGTCAACACCGCCGCCGTTACCTATTCCATTACCTATCCTGACATCGGATTCCCGGCCCAACTGCTCGCTCTCGGTGGCGCAAATCCGTGCACCGGCTCTTCAACCCAGGCATGTTTGATTGATGACATTCTTTCCCAGGGAAACAAGGCCGGTTACGTTTTCGCATGGACGGGCGACGGTGCCGTTCCTTCGGTTACATTCGCCGTTTCGGGTACGCCTCAGGTCATCGGCGCATCCGGTCAGCGCATGTTCTGTTCGGACCAGACCGGCGTCATCCACTATGACGTCACCGGTTCGGGCTGCACCAATGCCAGCCTCGTGCTCCAATAGCCCCTCTCAGTTTCTTCTCGCTGGTTCCTGCTCTGGATCAGTTCTCCGTCGTCTCAAACGGGTAGACTCACTCTCCGCTGAGAGTCCGTCGATTTGCACCTTCATGCAGGAGTGCTAGAATTCAATGGAACTCTCATGACGCCTACAACGCTCTATCAGAAAATCTGGGACTCCCACGTAGTTCGCGAAGATCCCGGCCAGCCTTCTATTATCTATATCGACCGCCACCTTATCCACGAAGGCACTTCGCCACAGGCGTTCGCGGGTCTGCGCGCCGAGGGCCGCAAAGTTCGTCGACCCGACCTCACTTTCGCGGTGATGGACCATTCCGTGTCCACGACCGACCGCACGCTACCTATCCTCGATGACGCTGCCAAGCAGCAGTTCGACGCGTTGGAGAAAAACTGCCGCGAGTCTGGTGTGCGCCTGTTTGACATGAACAGCAAGAATCAAGGCATCGTGCACATTATCGGGCCGGAGCTGGGCATCACTCAGCCGGGGCAGACCATTGTGTGCGGCGACAGCCATACTTCGACGCACGGTGCGTTTGGAACGCTGGCGTTTGGCATCGGCACGAGCGAAGTTGAGCACGTTCTTGCTACGCAATGTCTGGTTCAGTCGCGATCGAAGACTCTGCACATTCTGGTGCACGGAAAGCGTCCGCGCGGGGTCACCGCTAAGGATTTGATTCTCGCCATTATTGGAAAGATTGGCATCGGCGGGGGCAATGGTCACGTTGCGGAATACGGTGGCGAGGCGATTCGTTCCCTTTCCATGGATGGGCGCATGACTGTCTGCAACATGACCATCGAGGGTGGTGCGCGCGCTGGCATGATTGCTCCGGATGACACCACGTTCGCCTATCTAGAAGGCCGGCCATTTGTTCCGCGCGGTAAGGCGTTTCAGGAAACTGTTGAGCGCTGGAAGGAACTCAAGACCGACCATGGTGCGAGATTTGATTTGACGGTCGAGCTACACGCAGAGCAGATTGCTCCGCAAGTTACTTGGGGCACAAACCCGGGCATGGTTACCAGCGTGACTGCGCGCGTCCCGGATCCGCATGATTACAAGGATCTCAACGATCAGAAGGCCACGGAGAGCGCGCTGAAATACATGGGGCTGAAGGCCGGAACTCCCATCGTGGATATTCCGGTGGACCGCGTATTCATCGGCTCGTGCACGAATTCGCGGCTCGATGATCTGCGCGCGGCAGCACATTTTGTGGAAGGCAAGCACATCGCCAAGTCCATCAAGCAAGCGCTCATCGTTCCTGGTTCGCGCGGCATCAAAACGCAGGCCGAAAAAGAGGGCCTCGACAAGATTTTCACCGCCGCGGGATTCGAGTGGCGCGACGCCGGCTGCAGCATGTGCATCGGGATGAACGCCGACGTTTTGCCGCCGCACGAACGCAGCGCCAGCACGAGCAACCGCAATTTCGAAGGTCGACAGGGCAAGGACAGCCGCACACATCTGGTCAGTCCGGTCATGGCTGCAGCCGCTGCGATCGCCGGTCATTTTGTGGATGTGCGGTCCCTTGATGACGTCGCATCAGTCGAATAGCGTGATTTCAAGCAAAGCGTTTTAGTTTGTTCAGGAGCAACGTTCGCATGCAACCGTTTTCAACTCACACCGGCATGGTCATGCCACTCGACCGCGTCAACGTGGACACCGACCAGATGGTGCCGAAACAATTTCTGAAGGCGCTGACACGCGAAGGATTTGGGCGGATACTTTTTTATGATTGGCGCTATCTGCCGGGGGAAAAGCCAAATCCAGAGTTCGTTCTGAATTTCCCGCGTTACAAAGGCGCATCGGTCCTGTTGGCACGCGCCAATTTCGGATGTGGATCGAGCCGCGAGCATGCTCCTTGGGGTGTGAAGGACTACGGGTTTCGTGTCGTCATAGCGCCGAGCTACGCCGACATTTTCTACAACAATTGCTTCAAGAACGGGATTCTGCCCGCGTCGCTGACCGAAGCGGAAGTGGAAGAACTCTTCAAGCGCACCGAAAAAGAGGATGGCTATTCGCTCACGGTAAATCTGCCGAACCAGACCATCGCCGACAAAAATGGCCTGATGTTTAAATTCGAAATCGCACCGTCTCGCAAGGAAGTCCTACTCAAGGGACTCGATGACATTGGGACGACCATGCAGCACGAGCCTGACATCACTACCTACGAAAAAGCCCACGCGGCAACCGCCACCATGTTCGATTCGGTGGATGTGAAGAACTATTCGAACGGCCGCTGATTATCTACGCCGGTTCTGTTGTGGGTTCTGGCGATTCCGGCGCCGCCGGCGGACCAAGCATTTCAGCAATGAAAATTCCAGCGAGAACAAAGAGAGCGCCAAGCATGGCGCGGTGGCCGAGTCGCTCGCGAATCAGCAAGTAGGAAGTAGTCACTGCGAATACTGGTTCGAGTGTAAACAGAATCGAGGCGTGGCTCGGCGTGGTGTATTGCTGGGCCCAAAGTTGAATGGAAAAAGCTAACGCCGTGGCGAACACCGCGCAAATCAGAATCCCCAGGTAGAGTTCCCATCGCCAATCAAATCTTGCGGTTTGCCACCGGATCGCCGCCGCTGCTCCTGCGGTTAGCCACGACATCGCTGCGCATGCCGCCACCTGTATCAGACTCAGAGCCTTCGCTGAATGCTGCCGCGTGTACTCACCAACCAAAATAATGTGGACCGCATACAATCCCGCAGCCACAAACGTGAGTACATCTCCCCGATTTAGAAATGCGATTCCCGCAGCAGGAATCGTCAAGAAGTAGAGTCCGAGGACTGCGACGAGTGCGCCAGCATACGCACCCCACGTTAGCCGGCGTCCCCAAAATAGCGCCAGGAGTAGCGGAACAAGCACGACGCTGGAACCGGTGACGAATCCAGATTTTGCGGGGGTCGTGTATTGCAGACCAGCAGTCTGAAAAGCATAGCCGAGAAACATGAAACAACCGAGGCGGAGCCCCGCGAAAAGATCTTCGCGTTCGAACTGCCGGACCGCACCGGCGCGAAACACCAGCATCAATGCGGCTGCCAGGCTGAAACGCACGGCCAGAAAAACAAAAACGGAGGCGTGGTCAAGCGCGTTTTTCACCACCACAAACGTCGCACCCCACAGTAGGGAGCAAAACGCGAGCGCCAGGTCTGCTTTGGCCCGACTGGGTTTTCCGATGCTGGGCAATAGGCCTCCTGGACGGCCGCCAGCTTATCTTCAGGACCCCGGAACCGCAAATATCGGGGACTGTCTAATGCAGGAAACGGCCTTGACAGCGCTGTAGAACTCGTTTACATGCTGAATACTATGTCATCCCAATTATTTCCCTTTCGTAGTCTGCTCTCTGGGCTCATCCTGCTACTGCTCCCTCTCTGTGCGGCAAGCGCGGACAATTGGATTGAGGTGAAGAGTCCTCACTTCACGGTTCAGACCACTGCCGGTGAAAAGGAAGCGCGAAAGGTGGCCGACCAGTTTGAACAGATCCGGAATATGTTTCACACGGCTTTCGCCACGCTGCAAGTGGACCCGCCACAACCGATTATCATCGTGGCTGTCAAAAACGAAAATGGACTAAAACTGTTTCTCCCCGAAGCGTGGGAGGTGAAGGGCCATGTGC
This sequence comes from Candidatus Acidiferrum sp., assembly GCA_041482215.1. Lineage (GTDB taxonomy): Bacteria > Acidobacteriota > Terriglobia > Acidiferrales > UBA7541 > Acidiferrum. The sequence goes on from JBGPDI010000052.1 coordinate 17,272, forward strand.
ATCCCGCGGGGTTCTATCAGCCCGCCGACGACAAGGATTACGTAGTGATGCGCCTGGACACCGAAGGCGATAATCCGTTTCACACGCTATATCACGAATACACTCACGCGCTCTTGCGCCTGAATTTCAGCAACAGTCCCCTGTGGCTCAACGAAGGCCTTGCGGAATTCTTTGGAAATTCGATACTCGGAGAAAAAGAGATTAAAACGGGAACAATCGACCCCGGACACTTGTACCTTTTGAATCAAAGCAAGCTAATCCCGATAGAAACGCTGCTGGAGATTGATCACAATTCGCCGTACTACAACGAATCGAACCGCGCTTCCGTGTTCTATGCGGAATCCTGGGCCGTAGTTCATTTTCTAATGCTGGATGAAGAGGCGCGAAAAAAGGAGCTGCTGAAGAACTTCCTTACCTCCTGGGGAAAATCGGGCAACCAGATTGAAGCCGCGCGCGAATCATTTGGCGACCTGCGACAATTCGGAAAAAGCATCGAGTCCTATGAAAGACAGGGGACATTCCGCATCGGAGTGATTAAAGCCGGGCAACAAGCGGCCGATAAGACTTACACAGCACGAAATATCACACCTGGGGAGACACTCGCTATACGTGGAGATTTTCTTACGCATCATAACCGCGCGGAGCAGGCGGGGGCTCTGCTCGAGGAGGCAGCCAAGAACGAGCCCAATTTGGCATTTGTCCATGAAGCCCTCGGTTACTATCACTACCGGCGGCAGGAAGTAGCGGAGGCCGACCGCGAAATGATGCAGGCTATCAAACTGGGAGCGAACGGATTCGCTCCACTGTACTTTCACGCATTCCTCTCCATGCAACATGGCAGCTTCGAAGGGGAAACCATGTTGGAAGCTGCGAGCAATTTGGAAAAGGCGATCCAGCTTAACCCGCAGTTCGCTCCGGCATACGAAGCTCTCGCGCAAGCTTATTCACATTCGCCGGACAAACAAAAGCAGGCGGTCACCGCCGGGATCAAGGCCGTGCAGCTCGACCCTGGACACCTCCCCTACGCCATCAATCTTGGATATCTGTTGTTGAGCAACAGCAGATTTGCCGAGGCTCGCATCATGGCCAAGAGAATCCTCGCGGCCGCCACCACACCACAAGAAAAAGACGTCGCCGATAGTATGTTGCAGCACATTCAGCAGGCGGAAGAATGGGCTGCGAAGAAAACCACGTCACCGGTTTCGGTTGCAGACGGCACCTCCGTACCCGCTCCGGCAGAAGGGGGCACAAATTCTGGTGATGCTCCTAAGCTGGTGAGGCGCCAGGGGATGACGAAACCAGAAACTCCTGGAAACGTCCCCGTCGATCTAACAAAACGCGCGTACGGAGTTGACGGACCGATCGGCGCTGTGGACTGCGCCAAGAAGCCGGAAGTTATCATAAACCTGGACCTCCCGAGCGGCCCTGTCAGCTTTCATGCTCCTGATTTTCGGAGAATTGCCCTGAGCTGGGCGGACGGGGTTCCCGAACCCTCGCTGGGGACCTGCACGCAGTGGAAAGGCCGCAGCGTGAAGCTGTGGTTCTCTCCCACACCGGGAAAAGAATATGCAGGTGATATCTCGAAGATTTACTTTTATTAGTTAGACTTCGACGCGCCTGTCCTCGAATTTCTTATTGGGCTGGACATTTCGATTCTGTTCGAATCAGTTCCAAACAACTCTCTTACTGCGCCGCGGGATAAACGGTGCGGCCGGAGACGACCGTCTGCAAGACTTTCGTTTTGGTGAATTGGGCGGGGGGAACTTTGGTGAGGTCATTCGAAAGGATGATGAAATCGGCGTACTCGCCGGCCTTTAGTTCGCCCTTCTTCCCTTCCTCAAACTGCGCGTAGGCGGAGCCGGACGTGTATGCGCGAATGCACTCTTCCAGAGAAATCTTCTCTTGTGGCTCCCAGCCGTTTCTCGGACCGCCATCCGGGCGCTCCCGAGTCACGCAGGCATACAAGCCGCGAAATGGGCTGATAGGCTCCACGTCATAATCCGTGCCAAACGCCAAGCGCACGCCGTTCTTCAACATGCTAGACCAGGCATAGGCGCCCAGAATGCGCTCTGGGCCGACACGGTCCTCCGCCCAGCGCATGTCGGTGGTCTGGTGCGAAGGCTGCATGGAAGCAATCACATGGAGTTGTGCAAAGCGAACGAAGTCGATCGGAGCAACGACTTGCGCGTGTTCAATGCGGTCACGGCGATCTCGGGGGCCATTGGCTTTGGCGACGGCTTCGAACACATCGAGCGCGATGCGATTGGCGCGATCGCCGATGGCGTGGAAGGCCAACTGAAATCCGACCTTATCTCGCTGAATGGCCATGGCCTGCAATTTTTCCGGATCATTGGTGAGGATTCCGCTTGTTGATGGATCATCCGAATATGCCTCGAGCATCGCTGCGGTACGCGAACCAAGTGCTCCATCGGTGAAGGCTTTTAGCGCGCCAGTTTTCAACCACGGGTCTTTGGTGCCGCCTTGCGCACGCATATTCTGCAAATCGTCCAGTGGCGCATTGAATGGTAGCCACTCCGTGATGCGAACGGTGAGTTTGCCCTCTTCTTTCAATTGCTGATAAACCTGAAAATCCTCCCAAGCCGAATTATCCTGAACGGAAGTAACGCCATTCCTCGCGACGTTGTCGAGCACCAGCTCGATTCCTTTGCGGCGTTGCTCGCGAGTGGGATCCGGAATCCGCACTTTTACCAGAGACATCGCCGCGTCTTCTTTCAACATTCCCGTGGGTTCGCCAAACGCGTCGTGCTCAATCTCACCGCCCGGAGGATTCGGAGTCTTCTTGTCGATCTCCGCGCTTTTCAGCGCAAGGGAATTTGCAACGGCGACGTGACCCGAGATGTGCGTAAGGATTACAGGGTTTTTGGGCGACACGGCATCGAGCTGCTGCCGATTGGGAAATCGTTTTTCAGCCCACATCGTGTGATCCCAACCGCCGCCTGTGATCCATTCCCCTGGTTTGTGATGCGCGACGGCATCGGCCACGCGCTTCTGCATTTCTTCGGCAGAAGGTATGCCGACAAGTGGTACAGCAAGTGCATCCGCTCCTGCGCCACCGAGATGCACGTGCGCATCGTTAAGGCCGGGCATCACAAACTGGCCGCGAAGATTAATTGTTTCCGCGCCTTCTTGTCCGCCGCCGCAGTCCAGCAGGACGTGATCCATTTTGCCGATACAACTGATCTTGCCCTCACTCACCGCCATGGCCTCAGCCCAGGGCTCTGCGGGGTCATTCGTGTAAATGCGCCCGTGCGTGTAATACGTCGTCTTGGCATCTGTTTGTGCTGTTCCGGATTTGGCGTGGAACATTGCGACAAGCGCAACCGCGAAAAGAGAACAAAAGCTGGCCAACGTTCGGACTCGATGCGTCCGGATACTCATCGGGATTTTTCCTCCGCAACTCCAGCAATTCCGAAAATGGTGAGCAACGCGCGCTTCAATCCCCCTTCGCGGCCCGCGGAATCGTACCACTCTTGGAGAGAATGAGCGCCGCCGCCACTGCCTCCGGCACCGATGGAAATTGCGTCGATTCCCACGGACAGCGGAATATTGGCGTCGGTTGAAGATCGTTCAATGCGCGACTGATTGCCGACGAATTCATCTGCCTCGCGTAAAGCGGCCAGCAGCGGAGAATCGGCTTTCAATTCCCCGCCGGGGCGACTGCCAAGAAGTTCGACCTTCCACTCAAGGCTGCCTTTCGAACGATCGCGCGCGGATTCCATCTCATCGCGGACGCCGGCGGCAATGCACTCGCGCAAAGCGTTTTCGAGGCGGACCAGCTCGCTCTCACTCTCTGAACGAATGTCCACTTTCAGCCGGGCTTCATGCGGAATGGAGTTAACGGACGTGCCGCCTTCAATCTGGCCAATGTTAAAGCTCGTACGCGGAGTTGCGGGAACTTTGGTGTTGATGAAGCGCACCGAACCACGCACGAGGGCGTTGATGGGATTAGGCATGCCGAAATCAGACCAGCTGTGTCCGCCGGGGCCAGTGATCTGCGCTTCGAGGCGGCGTGAGGCCAACGCTTTCGTCGTAACGTGGTCGGTGCCCGATCCATCCAGAACCACCACCGCTTTAAGTTTCCCGTGGTAGGCATCCACAAGCGCGCGCATGCCGCGAAGATTGCCTTCGCCCTCTTCGCCGACATCTCCGACGAAGAGAATCGTGCGCTGCGGAGCAAGATGAGCGAACTGCGCGGCCCGCGCCACTGCCAACAGCGCGGCCACTCCACTGCCGTTGTCGGAAATTCCCGGTGCGGTCATGCGGCTACCGTCGCGCTGCACTCTCACGACCGTGCCGGGAGGAAAAACAGTGTCAATGTGCGCCGCAACAATGACGATCTCTCTTTCATTCGAACCGCGCAATTCACCGATGACGTTACCGGTCTTATCGATTTGCACGGCGAGGCCGGATTCGGCGAGCAGATCCCTGACCGCTGCGGCGCGCTGTGCCTCCTGAAAAGACGGCGCGGGAATCTCCGTGATGCGCGCTTGCTGTTCATTGATCCAGGAAATATTCGGCGTGAACCAATCAAGGGCGGCTCGAACTCGCGCGTTATCAGACGGCCGGGAAGCCTGGGCCTGTCGTGACGTGTGAGGAGCTGCAACGGATCGAACCGTCATGGTCAGAAGAATAGCGCAAACGAGCCCGCGTTTCACCGTCAGGTTGCAACATCGTTTTCCAATCAATTGCGTGCGGCCTCGGTGCACAGGGCGAAGACTTCCGCATCAGAGAGGACGCGGGAAGATTGTTTGGCGGCATCGAAGATACGCGTGACGATTGCATCGTCCGCGGAGATGCGATGCTTCTCCAGCCAGAAAAGCACGTTGGACTTGCCGCTCATGGGGCCGATCTCAATCACCTGGTCGAGGCCGAAGAGATGTGCGGGCACTCCGCTGTAAACGGCATTGGCGAGTTCGAGATCGTTCCTGCGGAAAGCTTTGATGAGCGCGGCAGCGTGAACTCCTGTCGCGGTTCGAAACGCGTCATGGCCGAAGACGGGATAATTCGGCGGGATCGAGGTGTGCGTGGCGTGTGCGACTTTTTCGCAATATTCCTTGAGTCTTGACAGGTCCTGTTGAATCAGGCCCATAAGCCGAAGATTGACGAGCATCAATTCCATCGGCGTGTTGCCAACGCGCTCGCCGAGCGCATTGGCTGCGGCGTGTACCTGGTGCGCGCCCGCGGCGACAGCTGCCAGCGAATTCGCGATGGAGAGGCCGCGATCGTTGTGGCCATGCCAGTCAACTCGGATTTTTTCGCCGGAGGGTTTCACCACTTCGTCGATTGCAAATTTCACAAGGTTGAATGCGCCGTTCGGTGTGGCGTGGCCAACGGTGTCACAGAGGACGATGGCGCGCGCGCCGTTTCGAATCGCGGTCGAGTACAAACGCTTCACGGTATCTGGATCAGTCCGAATGGTGTCTTCCGTGACATACATGGACGGAAGCCCGTTTTCGACGGCGAACTTCACGGCTTTCTCCGTGGTGCGCTCAAGGTGATCGACAGTCCAGTCTTCGACCAGGCGGCGAATCGGGCTGGAGCCAAGGAACGTTGCTGCTTCAATCTTGATCCCCGCGCGCTGCGATATTTCCACGATGGGGCGAATGTCGTTCTCATGCGTGCGCGCCGCGCAGTTGGGCTTGATCTTCATCCGGTGCATGGCAATTTCGCGCGCCAGAGCTTCCGCGTCGGCAAACGCTCGCGGTCCCGCCCCGGGCAAACCAATATTGACGGAATCGATTCCCAGAGACTCCATCAGATGGAGTATTTCGATTTTTTCTTCAATGCTCGGATCGAAAACGGAAGGATTCTGCAGGCCATCGCGAAGGGTTTCGTCATTGAGCAGCACGTGCGTTCCGGCGGGAATTGCCGGCGGCGTGGCGATGTTCCAGTCGTATATCCATTCGTTCTGCCGCAAGGTGGCCTCGTTTATTCTCGAAACAAAACGCTAATTCCGCAAAGTAAAGCTCTGCGGCTGCTGCGCGGGGTCCGGCCTATAGAGCGTCTTGCAGAATTCGCAACGGTAAATCTCGGCCTTCGGACCAATCAGTGCGGCGACTTCTTTCGGGTAGTCGTAGTAGCGCTTCAAGTGGCCGTTGCAGAGCTTGCCCTTCTCGTCTTTCTCATCGCAGGCTCGTTGCTTGGGCTTGCGCGTTTTGATTCTGGGCGTGGCTGCGGTCTCTTCGGGCATCGGTGTCCTCTCTAAAATCCGTGACTACGGAAAAACGTTTTCATGGCGCTGCGGGCATTTCGCAACTTTGCGCCAATATTGCTAGAGAATTCAAATTGGAGAAAAGCATCGGCTGCGCGCTCCAAATCCGAGCCATAGCGGTACCACCAGGGCTTTTCACTCCGAGGAAGGCGATCGACGTCGATGTATTTCATCCGCACCATCTCTAGAAGTCCCGCCGTGCCATGCGTGCGGCCCCACCCGCTGGCCCCGCATCCACCGTGCGGAGCTTCGGCAATGCCAAAATAGCTGATGGCGTCGTTCACCATGACGGCCCCGGCGCGCAGACGTTTGGCAATCTCTTCCCCGCGCTGCGCGTCGCCGGTCCATATGCTTGCAGACAGCTCAAAGAGCGAACCATTAGCCCGAGAAACGGCTTCTTCTGCGTCACGCACCGTCTGAATGGCGAGTATCGGCCCAAACGTCTCTTCTTGAAAGAGCCGCATTGAAGAATCCACATCCACGATGACCGTAGGCTCAAAAAAGTTTGGCCCAAGATCAGGCCTCGCGTTGCCGCCACACAAAGCTTTTGCACCTCGCGAAACGGCGTCACTCACTAAATCACTCATGCGCTGCACGTGCTGCGGGCGTATGAGCGGGCCGATGTCGCTCGACGGATCAGCGCCGGGACCGAGACGAAGCTTCTTCGTTTTCTCCACGCATAATGTGATGAATTTCGTCGCGGCACCTTGCTCGACAAACAATCGCTCCACAGAAAGGCACACTTGCCCGCAATTCGTATAGCTGCCCCAAACAGCCGCGCTTGATGCCACCTCAAGGTTCGCATCGGCAAGCACTATCATGGCATCCTTGCCGCCAAGTTCGAGCACGGAAGGAATCAACTTCTTGGCGCAAGCTTCGGCAACGCGTCGGCCAGTCGAAACGCTGCCGGTAAACATGACCTTGTCCGGAGAAGCGTCAATTAATGCCTGGCCCACTTCTCCGCCACCTTGCACGACAACGACAAGGTCCTTCTGGAATCCTGCATCAATAAAAAGCTTCTCGATTAACACACCGCATTGTGGAGTGAAATCACTGGTCTTGCAGACCACTGCATTTCCGGCGGCGACAGCCGGAATAATCTGGCTGAGAGGAATCGCCAGAGGGTAATTCCACGAAGAAATGATGCCGACGACACCGAGAGGCTCGTAAACCAGATAGCCGCTCTTCGCTTTCGCGGCAGTGCTGTGATGCGGCACTCTCCTCGTCCGAAGAACGCTCGCGGCGTTCTTTGACCAGTACTCCGCCGAATCAAGCGCTACGAAGATATCGGCGAATAGAGCTTCGACGCGAGGCTTCCCAGATTCGCGGACCACCGCATCCGCCAATTCGTTTCGCGATGCCATCATTACGTCGCGAAGGCTTCGCAACTTAGCGCACCGTTCCTGGATCGGAATCTTTGCCCATTCGATCTGGGCCGCGCGTGCGCGCGAAACGAGCTCAGGCAGTTGTGCGGCCGGCGTCCTTTCGAAATGCGCAAGCACTTCCCCAGTAGCCGGGTTGATCGAAGGAAGCGTGTCAATGGGAATGGCCGTGGCTGCCATATGCGCGATTCTAACTGATTTTCGGCCTCCGGTGGCTGCCACAATCGCCACCAGACCATCGAAGAGAGCGCGGCTATCGCGAAGCCGTTGTCGTAGCGCCCGAGACGGTCACTTTCTTCGTGTTGTCATCGGGAATGCGGTCAATCAGCAGCGCGAAGGGGTCCACGCCTGCCTGATCCGGCAGCCCATCCACTGTGAACGTGTGCGTTGACTTAGACTCCGTCAGATGTACGCGCTCACGATAAAGCGTCTTGCCGTATTTCTTGTCCTTTTCGGGTTTCGCGAAGGCCCCGATGTCAATCCAGTCGTTGACGGGCACTTCGGTTTCGTTGCCCTTCGGATCGGCCTTGAACTTGTGCGCTTCGATGTCGATGGAGACGTCATATTTACCGTCGGCGCGCTTGCGAGCAGTCGCTTCCAGCGTGCGATTCGAGAAAATCGTAATGTCCTCAAACAAATCCTTGAGGAGATACTGCAAGTCCGGCGGGGTCTCCGCCCGCAGCGCATCTTCCAGCGCGTACGAAGTGGGATAGGGCGGCTGTGCGTACGCGTATTGTTGCACTAGTTTGCGCAACGCGCGGTTGACCGCTTCTTCGCCAATCATCTCCTTCATGTAGTACAACGCCAGGCTTCCCTTCCGGTAATGAACGTAGCCTTGCTGCGCTTCCACGGTGATCAGCGGGCGCTCCTTCTGGCGTTCTTTTCCGCGCGAAGAAAGATAGCGGTCCATCTCATAACGCAGAAATTTCCGCATGATGTCACGGCCATATTCCTTTTCCATGACCATCAGCGCGGAATACTGCGCCAGCGTTTCAGAGAGGAACGTTGCACCCTGCATGTCCGCCCCAATCACCTGATGTGCCCACCACTGATGGCCCATCTCGTGCGCCACCACGTAATAGACCATGTCAATGTCGTCCGGATGATTGAGGTTGGCGATGAAGCCGATCGACTCCGAATACGGCATCGTGCCAGGAAATGCCTGCGCAAAGCTTGCCACGCGCGGAAATTCGATGATGCGCGCTTCCTTGTGATAGTACGGCCCGAAATTCTTCGTGAAGTAGTCGAGGGACTTTTTCAGCGAGTTCATCATTCGCGGAACATTCCACGGATGATCCCGGTCGTAGTAAACCTCGAGCTTGATTCCGTTCCAATCCTCGCGCGCCACTTCGTATCGCGCCGAGATGAAGGAATAGAAGCCCAATGAATCATGGTCGAGTTTGTACTGGAAATAGCGTCGTCCGCCGTCCTGCCATTCCCGCACCAGCGAACCAGGCGCAACCGCAATCTGGTCCGACGAAGTGCTGATGGTCGTCTCCACGTCGATCCAGTCCATGTGGCCGCCGATGTAATTCTCCATACAGTGCTCGGTGCAATTGCGTTCCAGAATGGGCATGAGGGCTTGCTCCCCCAGACCGTATTTCTTCCGGTCGTTGGGGTCAGCAAGCTCATTCTGTATGGAATAGCCAGGCAATGGGCCGATCGAATTATTGAAAAACGTTCCGTTCTGCACTACCGTCATATCACTCACTTCGTTTTCAAAACCCCGGTTATGCGTTTTGACGGTTATGTGCGCCGTCCGCTTTTCTCCTGGCTGGAGAGGCGGCGAAAATCGATAGATTTGAAAGTAGAGACGTTTGTCATCCTTGAACAGAGTCGCGCCAGGAATTTCAATGGTTGCGTCATAGAGCCGGTTCAGCGTGAAATGAATTTCGTCGAGCGGTTTGGAATAGGGGTTCTCCATCGTCGCATCTGCCTGCAGTACCAGATTGCGCTGCTCCGGGTAGATGTCGATGGCGTATTTAACTTTGCGGATTCGCGGCATCAGTTGATTCGCCAGCGGTTTGTAAGCCTTCTCATAGTCCGCTTGAATCCGCAGAGCGTCCTTCGGCCCATAGACTTTGTTGAGCACTTCCGTGTTGTAGTATGCCCACGCGCCAACCGCGGCATAGGCCATGAAGCCAACGACCGCAAGCGCAGGCCAAACGCCCGAGAACCTCAACCGCGCATTCCCCAGGCGCTCGCGCCACTGGCTTTGCTTGCCGCGTGGCCAGAAGAGTACCGTCAAGATGTAAAGCAGGCCACAAAAGAGCAACCAATAGACCGTGAACCAACTCCACGCCAGACGGAATGGCGCATCATCATAAAAATCGGAGTAAATGATCCGAGGCCGGTTTGCAAATTTTGGCAGGTTGCTCGCAACATTGAGTGGCGTCCAGGCAAAAAGATTGGCAAGCAGAAACACAACGTACAGGAAATAGCCGATGTATTTGTTCGGTGACAAGACATGAATAAAAAACGCGAGGACCGCCAGCATCAGAAATAACGAAAGGTCGCGGATGAGCAATTCTTTTACGTAGAGCCCAAACTGGAAACGATGAAATCCATAAGAAGCCTGCACAATTACACCACTGGCAAAAACGAGCAATTGGATCACCAGGATGATGCCTATCAGTGCCGTAAGCCGAGAAGCATAGGAAACCCACTCCGGAGTGGGCAGCGAATCGGTAATTTCGTCCATGCGCACGTCGCGGTCTTTCCAGACCAGAACTCCGGCATAGTAGGTGATGATGGCCACCAGGAACATATACAGCGAACCGGCAATGATCTGAAGTATCCAGTGCGTGACAGGGAAGCTGCTGTTCCCGTATCCCTCGGAAGCATTGAACGCCATTCCTGGAATGCAGTTGAGAAGGGCCGCAAACAGTATGACGATGAAAGGCGTGCTCTTTACCACTCCGAGGAAGTGCACTCGCAGCGAGGCAAAGTACTTCGCCCACGGTGCAGACTGAAACGAGACTTTCGGCAGCGCCACGATCATGGGGCGAGTCTCGGCCGCTTCCTTCTTCTGTGCGCGCACCTTTTTACTGCGCTCTGCAAAACTGAACCGGTAGTACGCAAAAGCAAAAATGGCGATGGCCACCGCGACCCACAGCAGCCGATTCCAAAGCAGATAGCCACTGTACCCCGCAGCCACGGTATTCTTTTCCGCCACAGTCCAATACCTGGTGACGTACGCGTACGTTCGAATGCCAAAGGGGTCGAGGATGGCTCCAAGTTTCTGGCGCTCGACATTTTGCAGCAGAATGTCCGAAACGATGTAACCCGCCAGCATGATCAAAGAAGCCACAAACGAAACGATTTCATTGCGCGCAAGAACCGCAACTGCAAAAAGAACGGCAGCGATGATGAATGCGTTGGGAATCGCAAAAACGAGAATCCCCTCCAGATGCGCTTTCCAGACCACCGGCCCCCAGCGGTCCGGTTCAACCCAGGGCATGTATTTCGCCAAGATCATGCCGATGGACACGCCCAGCATCGGGATCATCGAGACGAACGTAGCGCCGAAAAACCTGCCAAGAAGAAAATCGGATTTGCGAAGTGGTGTTGAAAAAATAATCTGATAGGTATTAAAACTGAAGTCGCGGGCGGCAGCGGAATTCACGAACGCCGCGGCCATAATCATGGTGAACAAGCCAATAAACGAGTAGAAGTTCTGAATGTTGTAAGGCGAATTGCGCAGAGTATTGGAGAGCGCGTCGCCCAGCGTAATGTTATCCGTGCTGGCTGCGCCGAAAATCATTGCCCCAATAATCAGCAGGAAGATCCACAACATCCAGGAACGGAACCAGTAGCGGATTTCGAATGCCAATATGTGCCGTAGCATCGCCCCGCCTCAGTTCCAACCGCGAATTTTGGTAAAGAAGACGTCTTCCAGATCCGGGCTGCTCGGCGAGAATCCCCCATTGAGAGCCGCTTCGCTCAGCACGTGCAAAAATGGCCGGCCGCCGACGAGCCGGTTCGAAATAATTTTATGGCTCTGTTCGAACGCAGGCAGCTCAGCTTTCTCAATGGAACGTTGCCAGACGCGCCCCTTCAGCTCCGCAATTGCTGTTTCCGGTTTTCCCTGAAACAGCACCTTGCCCTGATGGATGATCGCCATGTTGGTGCAGAGGTCCATCACATCCTCGACGATGTGCGTCGACAAGATGACGATGACCTGCTCGCCTATCTCCGAAAGCAAATTGTAAAACCGGTTGCGCTCGCCGGGGTCCAGGCCCGCCGTGGGCTCATCCACGATGAGAAGTTCAGGACTGCTCAGCAAAGCCTGTGCGATACCAAAGCGTTGCCGCATGCCGCCTGAATAACTGGCCAGAGATTTCTTTCGATCATCGTAGAGATTGCAGCGCCGCAGCATCGCTTCCACAAGTTCTTTACGCTCTTTGCGATTCACAACCCCCTTCAAAAGAGCAATGTGATCCAGCATATCCTGCGCGGAAATGCGGGGGTAAACGCCGAAGTCCTGCGGCAGATAGCCGAGCCGGCGGCGAACTTCTTCCTTCTGTTTCAACACGTCAATATCACCAAGCGATGCAGTTCCGCTATCCGGCTCCTGCAACGTCGCCAGCGTACGCATCAGCGTGGACTTGCCGGCACCATTGGGGCCAAGCAGTCCGTACATCCCGCGAGGAATCCGCAGCGAGACGTTATCCAGCGCTTTCACACCATTCGGATAGGTTTTGGACAGACTTTGAATATTCAGTTCCATGTAGGGCTCCACCGGGGAAGACGAACAACCTCTTGAAATAGTTTCCTTAACTGCAGAGAAAGATATCCTAAGCCTGGCCGACACGCCATGCTTCTTCGTGCTGCACTTCGACCATCACAAGGCCCTGCGATGGCACGGTGGGGCCAGACTTCGAGCGGTCCCGCAGTTCGAATAAGCGATCTATGTCGGCGGGCGTGAGTTTTCCGCGTCCCACATCGAGCAGCGTGCCAACCATCTTGCGCACCATATAACGAAGGAACGACCGGCCCCGTACGGTGAAAACCAGCTCCTCGTTATCCGGACTGCGTACCAGCTCAGTCGAATAAATTTCTCGCTCGCTCGAGCGCTCCTTGTCATCTTCCTCGGAGCCCGTGGAAGCGGCAAAGGAAGTAAAGTCGTGCGTGCCAACAAATCGCGCCGCCGCATCACGCATCGCATCTTCGTCAAGCGGAAACGGATAGTGCAACACATAACGCCAGACCATCGGCGGCACGACTCTCCCGCGATACAGCCGATAACGATACGTTTTGCCGCGCGCCGACCACCGCGCATTGAAATTCGGGCCGACTTCCTCCGCTCCAGCGATTCGAATCGTAGGAGGAAGCAGCGCATTCAGCGCCCGCTGAAAATCCTGCGCCGACAAATTCGATTGAGTTCGAAAGCTGCCCACTTGGCCAAGCGCATGAACTCCGGCATCTGTACGTCCCGCTGCATGGAGCACAAGGTGTTCTTGCGTCAGCCGGCGCAGCACGCCAACAATTTCGCCCTGAATGGTTGGTTTATTGGTTTGAATCTGCCAGCCGTGGAAGTCGGTGCCATCGTAGGCGATGGTGAGCTTAATGTACCGCGTGGAAAGCCTGGGAACGGGCATCAGGGCGCGGTGCGAACGAACCGGCTCCCCGGCTTCACCGCCACGCTTCCGTCACGACAGAGCGGGCAATCTTCTTCTTCGTAGCTGGCGATAGGCAGCTGAATCAGCGATTGCGTCTCAACTTCGAAATCGATCTTTCCGCCACTGCGGTCAATTAGCGCACCCGCAGCCACGACTCGAGCTCCCGCCTCTTCCACCACACGAATCGCTTCCTGCGTTGAGCCGCCCGTGGTCCAGACGTCTTCCACCACCAGCACATGCTGGTCGGGAGCGAGCGAAAACCCTCTTCGCAAGGTCATCATCCCGCTCGCATCGCGTTCGACAAACAAAGCGGGCACTCCCCCGCCAGCCGATTTCTTAGGCTCAGGCAGCGCCCGAGCGACTTCCTGCCCAATAATCAACCCACCGATCGCCGGAGAAACGACCGCTTCAATCGTCGCGTTCGAAAATAACGCAGCCAGTGCTTGGCCAAGCTTCTCGGCGAAACGCGGATATTGCAGGACCAACGCACACTGCACGTATGTGCCGCTATGCCGCCCGCTGGACAGCTCAAAGTGTCCATGGCGGATTGCCCCCGCCGTTTCAAACATATTCAGCAATTCTTCCCGTTTCAGCATCCCGCGCGCTAACCGCTTGCCGCTCCTAAACGTCGAAACGTCAGGAGATTAGCCGCCGCATCCTGCGTTGTCAAGGAGCGGGGCCCCTGCTAAACTCTTGGTTTCATTTGGCTGGCGCGGTGCTGCCCGTGCGATGGACGGGACTCTTTCAGGCATGTGGGGCCTGACCGCTGGCAAATTCCAGGCGTTTCTCCAAAAACGACCGCGGAACTGAAACAAATTCCATGCTGCGAACGTTTTAAAGAGTTGAGTACATATAAATTTAGCCCCTTGGGGGGTGATTCTTGACGCTAAGGAGCTCTATGAAGACGCTGTATGCTCGACCGCTGTTGGCCGCCATACTGGCCGTAACGCTCGTGGGAGGGCCTATTTCCCCGGCCTTCGGGC
>JBGPDI010000053.1:0-30587 GCA_041482215.1 Candidatus Acidiferrum sp.
AACAGAAAGAGCGCCCCAGCCTAGCCGGAGCGCTCTCTTAGAATGCGATCGCAGAACCTTCTACGCGGGAATGGGCGCAGTCGTCGTCTCTGGGCCGGCCGTGGCGCCGCTCACTTCGCCGACTTTGAAGCGCACAAAGCGTCGGATCGAAATGTTTTCGCCCAGATTGATGACCGCCTGGGCGATCATTTCGCCGATGGTCACGCTCTCGTCTTTAATGTAGTGCTGTTCGTAAAGGCAATTTTCTTCGTAGAACTTTTCCATCTTGCCGTTCACGATTTTCTCGACGACGTTTTCCGGCTTACCCGTGGCCAGCGCTTGCGCCTTGTAAATATCGCGCTCCTTCTCGAGCATCTCCGGCGTCACTTCTTCGCGCCGCACGTAGCGCGGGTCCAGCGCCGCGATGTGCATCGCGATGTCATGCGAAAGCCGCTGGAACGCATCTGTGCGCGCCACGAAGTCCGACTCGCAGTTCAGCTCCACCATTACGCCGATCTTTCCACCGGCGTGAATGTAGCTGCCCACGAGGCCTTCGCTGGCTTCACGCTGCGCTTTCTTTGCCGCAGCCGCTTGCCCCTTCTTGCGAAGAATGCTGATGGCCTTTTCGATGTCGCCGCTTGCTTCCACGAGCGCCGCGCGGCAGTCACTGAATCCCGCTCCCGTCCGCTCGCGCAATTCTTTTACGAGTTGTGCTGGGATTTGCATAGCTGGTTGTTGTGTACTCATCCTTTTTCTCTTTGCTGATTAGCAATTTCTGATTAAGCGATCTTGCTGACAAAACGGCCCGCACCGATTCGCTCGGCGCGGGCCATTTGGATTTCTTACCCGCGCAGTCTGTTTAGTGTGATTCCGCGTCCGGCGGCACGGTGGCTTCCGCAGCCTCGGCAGGCTCAATAGGAGCTTCCGGCAAGGGTTCAACCACAGCGCCCTCGATGAAGTCACCTTCCTGCTTCTCGTACTGTTCGTAAGCGCTGGTGTCCACGTACTCGACGCCATCCACCAGGGCTTGATCTTCCGCGGCCTTTTGTTCCGCTACCTGAGATTGCTGATAAGCGGTGTGGCCTTCCAGCACGGAATCCGCAATCTTGGTGGTGAATAGGCGAATCGCGCGTAAAGCGTCATCGTTCCCGGGAATGATCCAGTCCACCACGTCGGGATCGCAATTCGTGTCCACAACCGAAACCACCGGCACGCCCATGCGGCGCGCTTCTTTCACGGCGATCTCTTCAGCGTTCGAATCGATCACGAACATAGCGTCCGGCAACTGGACCATGTTCTCAATGCCTTCGAGGTTCTGAAACAGGTGCTTCATCTCGCGATCAAGCCGTGCTTGTTCTTTTTTCGAAAGTTCTTTGATGCGGCCATCTTCATTCATGGCCTTCAGCAGCTTCAGCCGCTTGATGGACTTTTGCAGAGTCGCCCAGTTGGTCAACGTACCGCCCAGCCAGCGGTGGTTCACGAAAAACGCGCCGCAGCGCTTGGCCTCTTCGGCAACCGCTTCCTGCGCTTGCCGCTTGGTGCCCACAAAAAGAACGTTTCTGCCATGTCCGGAGAGTTCGCTCACGAAGCGGCTCGCTTCGCGGAACATCTTGAGGGTTTTCTGGAGGTCAATAATGTGGATGCCGTTACGTTCGCCGAAAATGTACTCCTTCATTTTCGGGTTCCAGCGCCGCGTCTGGTGACCGAAGTGAACTCCGGCCTCCAGTAATTCTTTCATCGTAATTTCTACTGCCAAGTTTCCTCCTATTAGGATAGCTGTTTGCGGTGGCGCCACTTCCTATTGCGAAGTCGTCGTCACAGAACAGCCTATTGCCGGCTCCTTGCCGGCCGTGATCTCAGCAGGCTAACTTTCGTGAACCCGCTGGAGCTCGGTGCAGCCCCGGCATCGCCAGGGCCGCAAAAATCAACGCTTCGTGAACCGCCCTTCGGCTCTCCGCCTCAGGCTAAAGAAGCGCAACAAGCGACTAGCGCTTGGTGAACTGGAAGCGCTTACGCGCGCCCTTCTGTCCATACTTCTTGCGTTCCTTCATTCTGGAATCGCGCGTCAAAAATCCGTTCTTGCGCAGCGCCGGTCGCAGTTCCGGGTTGTAACGCGAGATCGCCCGCGCCAATCCCATGCGCACCGCGCCTGCTTGACCGCCCACGCCGCCGCCATGTGCCGTTACGACAACATCCACCTGGTCGGCGATGTTGGTGAACTTCAAGGGCTCGATCGCGTCATGCTTCCACGCGTGATTGGGAAAATACTGCTCCACCGTGCGGCCGTTAATCTTGAACTTACCCGACCCCGGACGCAGGAACACGCGCGCCACCGACTCCTTGCGGCGCCCTGTTCCCAAAAACCATGTTTGTGTGCCCTCAACGGGCGTACCAGTAGAACTCAACGTTCCTCCTCAAAAACTCCACACTCGGCTTGCTCCCTGCGATGGGTGACCGCTGGACGGTCAGACACAACGGAGAACCGCAACGTGCGGAACAAATTCTGCGACTTCGCTTACAGCGAAACGGCCTGCGGCTTCTGTCCTGCGTGCCGCGCCAAACCCGCCGCGTCCCGGTAAATGCGCAATTTCTTGGCGCGCCGGGCACGGAGCTTGTTCTTCGGTAACATGCCGAGAATCGCTTCGCGGATCATCCAGTCCGACTTCGACTCGCGCAATCGCTTCGCCGGCACTTCCTTCAACCCGCCGGGATACCCGCTGTGTGAATAATAAACCTTCTGCTCGACCTTGTTCCCGGTCATGCGGACCTTGTCGGCGTTGATCACAACGACGTGGTCGCCCGAATCCAAGTACGGGGTAAAGCTCGGCTTGTCTTTGCCGATCAGCATGCGCGCGACCTTGGTCGCCAGGCGCCCCAACACCACGTTCGTCGCGTCCACTACAAACCAGCTCGCGCCCTCTTTGAGAGCTTCGGCTTCCTCACCTTTGGCTACGTACGTCCTCATTGCGCTCAGTCACACCTTTCCCTGTAAAGACAAACGCCAATCTTAAAGTACGTATCCATGATTGTCAACGCAGTCTTTGACTCCCGGGAGAAGGTCGGAGCGACCAAAATAATCATTCCCAAATCCTCCGCTTTTTGGTATGCTTTTATTCAAGCGGTGTCCCCCCGTGGTCGGTTTGATATGCTACGAACTGATCTCAATACCCCTTTACCGACTGGCATCTCGGTTGTTTCGAGGCCCCCGTCTCGATTTGTCCGTTTGACCTGCTCCGGTATTCTCATCATCTCCTGCACCTTTTTTGGCTACTCGCAGACTTACGCTCAGGATGTTGCTGATGCGGCTCGCAAGGAGCAGGCGCGCAAGGAAAGCCAGCAGAAAAAGTCCAAGCACGTTTACACCGAAGAAGATCTAAAGCACGCACAGATTCTTACACCGGAAGATCGCGCTGAAGTGGAAGCTCGGAAAAAACAGCAGCCTGCTCCAGGTATGGAATCTTCTCAGGACCCGATTGACGCAGAATTATTACCTGCTGATGCGCCCCTCGGTGACGTCGCTCGCCGTTACCGAAGGATGAGAGAGTCGCTCAGATTGCAAGAGTCCGCGGAGTTCCATCTACCATTCCTGGACGAGTCGGTGCTCGCTACACCAAAGACTCCCGTGATGTTTGCACCTGAGCCTCCTGTGCTTTCCGAGCCTGTGGCTCCGATGCTTGCGGAGCCCAAGTTTCCAGTCCTTGCAGCGCCGAAACCTCGGGTGTTCGTTTCGCCCAAGCCTTCGGTGTTGCCGCACGGTATGGTGCTTTCGATTCCGACACCGCCACGAGTCGAACCTTTCCAGCCACCGGTGAAGCGTTCGCCGTTCGAACGGCCGCGAGTTTTCTCGCCGGCTCCTCCGCGTGTTGTGCCTTCTCAACCGTCCGCGAATCACATGGCACCTCCGGCAGCGCCTGTAGTTAGCGCGACTCCTGCGCGCCCTTCGACGATTCCTGTGTCGCCCTCGAAACCCGCTGCTCCCGCCCCTCTCATTCGGTTGATGCCTTCGCCTGCGCCCGCCCATCGCGTAACGTCGGCCCAACCCACTGCGCCGGTCGTTCACATGACGCCTTCGCACCCGTCAGCCATTCCGACGATGCCAGTGAAGCCGGCCATTCCCGCTCCCGACCTTCGTGTGATGCCTTCACCCGGGCCGAGTCGGCACGTAACACCAGTGCAACCCAGCGCGCCCGTTGTTCCCATGGCACCTTCGAGCCCTGTGGCGATTCATGTGTCGCCCGCGCGGCCCGTCGCGCCGAGGCCCGACATTCGCATGATGCCTTCGCCTGCGCCTTCCGATAGCGGAAAGCCAGCTGAGCCGGTGGCACCCCTCATTCGCATGGCGCCTTCGCAGCCATCGCCTCTCGGCGCAACTCCTTCGCAGCCCACGGAGCCCGTGCATATCGCCCCCACCGCTCCGGCAACTATGAATGTGGTAATCGTTAAGCCCGGCGACTCTCTCTGGAAGCTCGCGGAGCAAAAGCTTGGCAAGGGTCTTCTCTGGCACGAACTGCTCGCCGTGAATCCGAACATCGTGGACGCCGACCACATCATGGCCGGCTCCCAGATTTTTCTTCCTTCGTTAGTCTCCGCAGCACGTGCGGCTTCCATGTTCACCGTCCGCAAGGGCGACACGCTTTCCGAGATCGCTCAAACCCAGCGCGGCCGGGCCTCGTCTTGGGCCTGTATCGCACACGCAAATCCTGCTATTCACGATCC
Organism: Candidatus Acidiferrum sp.; assembly: GCA_041482215.1. GTDB lineage: Bacteria > Acidobacteriota > Terriglobia > Acidiferrales > UBA7541 > Acidiferrum. Next base: position 4,696 of record JBGPDI010000053.1, read on the forward strand.
CAACTTGATTTTTGAGGGCCAGCTTCTCCTCATCCCCGCCAGCTGCACTCTTTAGTTCATTCCCTACCGCCTATAGCCGCGTAACGGCATATTGCAGGCGATTTATCTTTGAGTTTCCATAAGTCATTCCAGTTTCCTGTATGACTTTCCCTCTTCCTCATTCCTAAAGCCGCCAACCTTTTCATAAGTTACTGAAAAATAAATCTTTGCTAGAAACTTGTTTTTCTACTCTCTGGCACGGCGATTGCGACCCATGCTCAAGACCCTCCGCAGCTGCGCAAAACAGGGCTAAGGGAGTACCGGAGACCAGTCTTTGGAAGGTCCGATTCCACGTTGCCTTTTTCCAGGTCAGCCCTTGGAATTAGATAATTGGGGGAATATTCAGAGCTAGCGCGCAGTCTGCAGACTATCTAGGGAGGAAGTGGGCGATGACAATCGATGCAGGGAGAACAATGATGACGCTGAGAAATTTCTTTCGTCTCTTATTGCTGGCCGTACTGCTGAGTGGGATGAGCGGTATTGCTTTCGCGCAATCTACGGCAGTATTGAACGGCACGGTAACGGATGCAACGGGAGCTGTCGTCCCGAACGCCCGGGTCGTGGCCACGAACCAAGCCACGGGAGTTGAATCGGCCACCCAGACAGACATGGCCGGGGCTTACTTGTTCCCATCTTTACCAATCGGAATTTACCGTCTCACTGTAAGTGGCGCAAATTTTCAGACCGCGGTTGTCACCGACCTCAAACTGCAAGTCGCTTCCACTCTCACTCACGACGTTCAGTTGAGAGTGGGCCAGACCACTGACTCTGTCGAGATTGTCGCGGACGCTGCCGTGGTGGATACCACCACAAACACGCTGGGTCAGGTGATTAACGACAAGACCGTGCAGGAAATCCCACTCAATGGCCGCCACTTCACGGACCTCAGCTTGCTGACAACGGGAACGGTTACGCCGCCAGCGAACGGATTCCTGTCCGCTCCGCTGCGTGGTCAGGGATCGTTTGGCATCAACACTGCCGGCCAGCGCGAAGATACCACCAACTGGCTGGTCAACGGGATAAACCTGAACGACAACGTACAAAACCAGATTACTTTCCAGCCGCCGATTGACACTCTGGCAGAGTACAAGATCGACAACTCAACTTTTCCGGCGCAGTACGGACGGAATGCCGGTGCGATTGTGAACCTTGCTACGCGCTCCGGTACCAATGACTATCATGGTGAGCTGTTTGAGTTTTTCCGAAACAATGCTCTTGATGCGAGGAACTTTTTCAATTTTGCGTCCGTTGGCCCGCAGGCGCCGTTTAAGCGCAATGATTTTGGCGCAAGCTTCGGCGGACCTATAAAGAAAAACAAGATCTTCTTTTTCCTAGCATACGAAGGGCTCCGCCAGCATCAGAGCCTTACAGTTACTTCCAGTAGAGTTCCTAGCCAAAACGAAAGAGCGAGCGTTACTTCGCCAGCCATTCAGAGTCTTATCGCTCTTATTCCTGCTGCAAACCTCGTGGGAACAGGCAATCCGGCAGATCCAGCTACTTTCAACAAGTTTACTGGCGGGGCGCTAGCCAACGTGGCTCTTAACCAGGGGTCTGGCGATGTTGACGTACAACTGTCGGACAAAGATCGCCTCCATGGTTATTACGTCGTGCAGAAGGATCTCCGTCAGGAGCCCACCGCAGGGGGTGCAATCAACACTAATCTTCCGGGCTTTGGAGATACCAGAGACGGGTTCCGGCACCTCGCGACCTTCAGCGAAGATCACGTTTTTGGGCCTTCGCTCACCAACACGGTCCGCCTAGGGTTCAATCGCATTCACTTGACCTTTACACCTAACGCCCTGGAGGACCCCGCAGCTTTTAACATAAACCTGCCAGCGGGCGCCCCTGTGGCTTCGGGATTGCCATTCATCAACGTTGGGGGTGCTTTGGGCTTCGCCGGCCCAACAGGCGAACCGCAAGGCCGCGGCGACACAACCGTGGTCTTGAACGACGGCTTGAGCTGGCTCAGAGGCCGCCATACTTTTGCCTTCGGGGGGGAAATTCGCCGAGCCTACAATAACAACATCGCTCTGAACATCGGGAGCCTGACCTACAACCAGACGGGGTCGGGAGCCACACTTGTTACGGCAATGCAAAACTTTCTTAACGACTCGGCTTCTGCTTTTACAGTCCAACTCGGTTCGGGGAATGACAAGATCCTGCAGCCGTCTTATGACGGATTTGCTCAGGACAGCTTTAAGTGGAGGCCCAATTTCACTATCAACCTGGGCATGAGGTACGCATGGAACTCATCGCCGTCCGAGGCCAACGACCAATTTACTCAATTTGATCCGACGACCGGCACACTGGTTCCGGCGAGCCAGCCGTATCACACGAACAACAAGAATTTCCAGCCCCGCATCGGATTCGCTTGGGATCCCTTCAAGGATGGCAAGACCTCGGTGCGGGCCGCCTACGCCATTCTTACCCAGAATCCGACGACCAACATCGTCACTGGCCTGAGCGCGAACCCGCCTTTCGCCATACCTATCTCGGTCAGTTCGGGTGTCATCACGGCTGAGAATCCAGGGAACTCACTTGCAACAACCAGCTTGGGCCCAGCGGCGATCAATCCCAACTTCAATGACATGTATGCCCAGGACTGGAACCTCACGATCGATCGTCAACTGAGTTCGAGCTTAGGCCTCACCGTTGCGTATGTTGGCATGAAAGGCACTCACCTCCAACTGAATCAGAACATCAATCAGCCGTTCGTTACGAATGGCATTTACGGTTCAACGCGGCCTTTCCCGACTCTGCCAGCCACCAGCGAGATTTTGCCATCACAGTGCACCGCGCCGCATCCTAACTGCACGTTCGGCAACATCAACCAGGTGAATAGCAATGGAAACTCGAATTACAACGCCCTTTGGGTAACCGTGAACAAGCACTTCTCACATGGGCTGCAATTTCTGAGTTCTTACACCTTCTCCAAATCTCTGGACTATAATTCCCTCTCTACGGGTGAGACCTACATTATTCAAAACGCCTATGATCCCCGCGGAGATTATGGTCCGTCCGAATTCGACGTCCGCCACCGCTTTGTTTTTAGCGGCTTTTACCAATTGCCGTTCAAGGCGAACCGCCTAGTGGCTGGATGGGAAGTCGGCACTGTGTTCCAGGCACAGTCGGGCAATCCTCTGAATCCGACGTTGGCGATCAATCCGGGGGTTAGTCTTACTGTTCGCCCTGATGTAACTGGGGCAATCCGGACAACTGGCGATCCCAATCAATGGTTCGCGGACAAGACGGTATTCGTTTCTCCGTGTGTCGCCGCCGTGCCCCCGGCTACGCTGCCAACATGCCATCCGGGCACGTTGAGCCGCGATGCAGTGACTGGGCCGAAGTTTGTGAACACAGACTTCTCTGTCATCAAGAATACGAAGGTGACGGAGCGTTTCAATCTGCAATTCCGGGCAGAAATGTTTGACATCTTCAATCATCCCAATTTCGGGAACCCGGTTCTCACCACCACTTCGAGCACTTTCGGCCAAATTACGGGCACTCGATTCCCGACGGGCGACTTCGGCTCCGCGCGGCAAATCCAGTTCTCGCTCAAACTGCAGTTCTAACCAACCGTTTGTGTTCAAGGCAAGGGCGGGCTATGGCCCGCCCTTCTGGTTTCTCTGTCGGTGATTTTCCTATTCTCTTCTAAACCCTCGACGCAAACCACGCTCACGGTAGCTTCTGAAAACGCGCGTTCGACTCGCGCGGTCGGACATCCTCTTTTCGGCTACAATAGAGATTCTGGCGCCAGTCTGGAGGGACCGCGCGTGATTCATTCGAATGTTTTTCACAACGAAACGCTTCAACCGGTTGATAAGGTTCGCCTTTCTCCCGGTCAGGCTGGGTTGATCTGCGGGTGGGGTATCTTCACCACACTGCGCATCTCCAGGGGCGAGGCTTTCGCCTACGAGCGCCACTGGCGGCGGCTTGAAAAGGACGCGGCCATTACCCGCCTTCCGCTGACCTATACCGCGGCCAAAGTGCGCGTCCATCTCCACGAAGTGATTCGCGCTAATCAGGTTGCCGAAGGCGCGGCACGCGTCTACCTCGTCTACAACACCGTGGGCTTCTGGCAGAGCGACGAAAAGCAGCCGCCGGTGGATCTGATTATTTACAGTGCGAGCCTCCCCGAATATCGCGAAACCGTGCGTCTGGCTCTCCGTGAGAACGGCCGCCACGCTGCTTCGCCCATGTCTGGCGTAAAGAGCATCTCCTGGCTCAACAATGTCTGGGCAGTGGCGGAAGCGGCCAAAGATGGTTTCGACGAAGTGGTGATGCTCAACGAGCGCGGCGAAGTTGCCGAATGCACGTCGGCAAATATCTTCGCCGTCAAAGACAACAAGGTGCTGACGCCGCCGCTGAACTCCGGCTGCCTGGAAGGCGTTACGCGCGGCATCCTGATGGAAATCGCGCCAGAGGCCGGCGTATCCGTGGTGGAGCAGGCTCTTCGTCCGGAAGACCTTTACTCCGCTGACGAAGTTTTTATCTCTTCCACGAATCGCAATCTAATCAGCGTGGGCGAAATCGCCGGCAACAAGATCCCTACGCCCGGCCCGGTCTGCGAGCGCCTCAATGATCTTTTCGACGCATACGTCACGGACTACGTCTCGCGCCGTCTTGCTTCAGCAGCGAAATAAGAAGCATGTTTGCATTTGCCAATTTTTAGGAACTCCAAGTCTAGATGGCTAGCGACGCAAATCTGACTGCAATCACCGCAACCGATTCGGCCCACACTGGCGAGAAGACGGCCTTTAAGATTCTCCTGGTCATCAGTTTTTGCCATTTGTTGAACGACACGGTGCAATCGGTAATTCCGGCCATTTACCCGCTGCTCAAAATATCGTTTCATCTGGATTTCGGACAGATCGGTTTGATCGCGCTTACGTTGCAGGTGACAGCTTCCCTGCTTCAGCCCCTTGTGGGCCTGTACACCGATCATCGCCCGCAGCCGTATTCTCTAGCCGTGGGAATGTGCATCACTCTGACGGGCTTGCTGGCATTTGCGATGGCTCCCAGCTACGGCACGATTCTCGCCGCGGCAGCGTTATTGGGCATCGGTTCTGCGGTATTTCATCCAGAGTCCTCGCGCGTTGCGCGCATGGCCTCCGGCGGGCAGCACGGTACGGCGCAATCTCTCTTCCAGGCAGGAGGCAACGCGGGTTCCGCTCTCGGGCCGCTGCTCGCGGCGTTCGTGCTGACGAAAGGACAAGCCAGCATTGCGTGGTTTTCGTTGATTGCGCTACTCGGGATTGTGCTGCTTTCGAACATCGGTGCGTGGACCAAGAAGGTGAGGTCGCAACAGGCGCTGTCGAAGCGCGGTGAACCGGCCCAGCCGGGCTCGACAGTTTCTTCACATGAACACATTGTGCTATCGCCCAAAAAGGTTGCGTTTTGCCTGGCGATTCTTGTTGCACTCATGTTTTCTAAGTTTTTCTACCTCGCCAGTTTGATGAGCTACTACACCTTCTATTTGATGAATAGATTTCATATCACCGTCCAGAGCGCGCAGGTTCACCTCTTCGTTTTCCTGGGCGCTGCAGCTGCGGGAACGATCATCGGTGGTCCAGTAGGCGATAAGATCGGGCGCAAGTACGTCATCTGGGTTTCCATCCTGGGCGTGCTTCCGTTCACTTTGATGCTGCCGTACGCGAATCTTTTCTGGACGAGCGTGCTTAGCGTGATTATTGGGCTGACGCTGGCTTCCGCATTTTCGGCGATTCTTGTATATGCGCAGGAGCTCGTTCCCGGCAGAGTGGGCGCGGTCTCAGGACTGTTTTTCGGGTTTGCGTTCGGCATGGGAGGCGTTGGCGCGGCACTGCTTGGCAAGCTGGCTGATCTCAGGGACATCAATTACGTCTACCACCTGTGTTCGTTCCTGCCGGCTATCGGAATTTTGACGGCCTTCCTTCCTAATTTGGAGCCACCACGCGGACGGCCACGCGCGGCGGCCAAGTCATCAGTCAATGTCCTTGTAGCGAACGAGTCGACGTGGGTTCCCATGCCGGACTCGAAATCAAAGACCTAGAGCGAGGAAATTCTTTCAGTCCCCCATCTGACCTTTTGGTCAGGTTCTTGCCGTGAACGGACCTGTACCATTTGGAGGTTGCCGCATTTTGCAGCGCGGGCCTAAAGTAATCATGTATTCGCCTTTACACGGGAAATATGCCATCCAAAACTGGTCTTCGCACTGGCAAGTCTGATTCCTCACCGCTTGAGGGGCTTCCCGGTTTCCGCGCCCAGCAAGTCGAGTCCAGCTTGCGCAAACTTGGGCGGCGCGAATGGTGGCTGTGGGTGTCCGCGTTTTTTGTGACCGCGTTATCGGTCACCGCCCTCGCACTCACTGCCTTTCCATCTTTCTTCGATCACCGCGAACATTTTTACGAACTCCGCCCCGAGCAGGCGCGCTGGGGAATCCTGTGCCTGGTTTTGCTTTTCAATGGTTGGCTCGTGTATCGGCAATGGTTTTTCCGCCGAATGCGCAACCAACTTTCTGGAGCAGGTGCTGGCCAGGAGGGGCAGCAGGGTCAATCTTCCGAGTTCGCCGGCCTGGACCCGGTTACCGGATTGTTCACGCGCGGGTTCGCCGAGCAGCAACTAGGGAAAGAGATTGCGCGCGCCAAGCGACAGAACAGCATGTTGAGTCTGGCCACAATTCATCTCGATGAATATGGCCAGCTCAATCAGCGCTACGGTCTTTCCGCGATGGACGCTGCTCTAAAGGAACTGGCTCGCCGCCTGAAGAAAGCTTGCCGCGGCTCCGATTTTGCCGTGCGCTTGTCGGACAACGATTTCGTGCTGGTGCTACCAGAATGCGGCCTGGGCGAAGTGAAGCTTGTCCTGAACCGCCTGGGTTCCTTGGAAATGAATTGTGCCGGCCGCAGAGTGACCCTCGCTTACACAACCGGATGGGTGGACTACCAACCCGGCGACCTACCCGGGGATTTGCTAAAGCGCGCAGTGCAGCTCCTTCACCTTTACGACGACGCCGCCAAACAAAGCTTCTCCACAACCCTCGCACCGCATTAGCCACGCTGGCATTGCCGATATAACTGCGATCCTTGCGGCGTGCTAGAATGCAAGCTCAGTCTCGTAACCCCGTAAGGGCAACCTGTCGCTCGACTAAAGAAGAGGCCTTATGGACTACTACTCCGGCAAAGAAATGGCCGATAGTTTTCGCACCGTCCGCAAGAATACGCTGGTCATCGCACAGGACCTTCCGGAAGATAGGTATGCTTTCAGGGCAGCAGCAAATACTCGCAGCGTTGGCGAGCTGCTGGCGCACGTCGCGCTCTCCCACAACTTTCAGTATCAGGTGCATGCTACGGAACGCAGGACAACGCTGGTGGGATTCGACTTCCCATCGCTCCTAAAGCAATTCACGGCGGAGGAAAAAGAGTCACGCAGTAAGGATCAGATTGTGGAGATGCTGCGCAGCTCCGGCGAGAAATGGGCCGGATGGGTCGAAGGGCTCACCGATGATTTTTTCGCCGAGCAAGTGCAGATGCCCGCGGGCATGATTCCGGCGGCCAAGAGCCGTTTCGAAATGATTCTTTCCGTGAAAGAACATGAAATGCACCACCGCGGCCAGCTCATGCTCATCGAGCGCTTGGTCGGCATCGTGCCGCATTTGACGCGCGAGATGCAGTCGCGCATGGCAGCCTCCGCAGTAGCGGCAAAGAGTTAGCCCTAGGGCTACGAGAGTTTCTGCTTTCGGCGGTATAGGTCTCTCATTACCCATTTAATCGCGCTGTGCGGCGTGACTATCTCCCAGCCTGCCGCCCGCGTGCTACAATCCCGCACCGAGTGGACCATGCCTGACACAGTTCCTCCTCTGGCCGGTGAAGCAGTCCTGGAAGTCGTCTCGCCCGACGGCGCGCGCCGCTACGTCCGCATTACGCAGACACCTTTCATGATCGGGCGCGGTGCCGAAACCGGCAATCACTTGCAGCTTTCGGACCGGCGCATTTCCCGCAATTGTGCCGCCGTGGTCATCGAAGCCAATCGTTTCTACATAGAGGATCGCGGCCAGCGCCGCGGCCTTTTCGTTAACGGCGAAAAAGTCGAAAGCCGCGAGCTGCAGGACGGCGACACCATCACTTTTGGCCTTGAGGATTCCTACGAAGTTCTCTTCCGCTCCGCCAACAGCAGCGACGAGAATTCACTTCCGCACCTGCTCACGCGCATGGAGCACATCACCAATTCCGATTCGACTGGCGGAGGTCTCTTCAAGCTCAAGCGTCTATTGGAAGCGACTTCGCTACTGCACTCCCAGCTTCCTCTCGACGTCGTGCTGGGTCACATGATCGATCACGCCGTTTCGGTCACTGATGCCGACCGCGGGCTGCTCCTCGAAGCTGATTCCGCCGGAGCGCTTAAAGTGAAACTCGCGCGGCGCAGCGGCGGACTTCGTCTCCCGCCCGAAAGCCTTTCCCCCAGCCAAACGGCGATCCAGCTCGCGCTTAAGCAGCAGTCTCCGGTTATTACCGAGGATCTCGCGCAAGCGGACATGGATTTGCAAGCTGCACAGAGTATCGTCGCGCAACGCCTCCGCGCCGTGGTCGTGATTCCTTTGTTCGCCATGTCCCGCGCCAAAACCGATGAGTCCATGATCAACATCAAGCGCGGCGATTTCCTCGGCGTGCTTTACCTGGATTCGCGCCGCCCCGCTGCGTTCTCCAAACTGGACCGCCAGATTCTAGACGCGCTGGCCGCCGACGCTGCCAGCATTCTCGACAACGCCCGCCTCGTCGAGCGCGAACGCGAACGCCAGCGCCTCGAACAGGAAATTGACATTGCGCGCGGCATTCAACAGGGGCTTCTTCCGCACGATTTCCGCGAGTTCCCGCATCTCGCCGTAACTGGTTTCAATCTTCCATGCTTGTCGGTCGGAGGCGATTACTTCGACGTCTTCCCGCTCGGCGATGGCCGCACCGCGTTTCTTATCGCTGACGTTTCCGGAAAAGGATTGGGCGCCGCGCTGCTTACCACCATGCTTCAGGGCGCACTCTCGGGCCTGACTCTCGGTATTGATCCCGCGCGCGTCCTCAATCACGTCAATCGCTTCCTTTGCTCGCACTCCGAAGTGGGACGCTACGCCACCATGTTCTTTGGCATCCTCGATGAGGACGGCCACATGGAATTCATCAACGCCGGCCACCCGTCGCCATTCCTCATTCGTCGTGGCGCCGCCGAAGAAGCTTTTACAGAAGGCTCCTACCCGGTCGGCCTCGTTCCCGAAGCCGAATACACTTCCCTCTGCATCAAGCTGGAACCCGGCGACACTCTCGTTCTCTTCAGCGATGGAGTCACCGAAGCCATGGACCCGGACGATGAACTCTTCGGCGTCCCGCGCCTCAAACAGGTCCTGAACGGCCAGCCGGAATGCCCTCTCGAAAACATCCAGAAGTGCGTCCTCGAAGCCGTCGAAAATTTTACTCGTGGCGCGCACCAGGCTGACGATCTCACTCTGCTCATCGTCCGCTATCGCGCCACCGCCGCCGCTGCCACCACCGACACTGACGCCCCGTTGTCCGCTTCGTCCTCGTCTTCCGCATCTTCCGCTGCATCCAACTAACTACGATCGGTCACACTCGCCAGCGAATTGTTTACGGATTGCTCTGCCATACAAAAAAAACAGGGCGAAAGCCTTAAATGTCGGCCTTCTCCCTGTTTCGGTTTAAAGGATTCTTCGGCGTTCGTCGAAAAATCTATTCAACCGCGTTGAGATTTCTTTCTGTCTTCGGCCTTACGCGCCGAGATCCTTCAGATCGTCCTTAGCCTGTTGTTCGGCGTTCTTGGCAGCTCCCTTTGCGTCTGCGCCGGGATTCACTTCATGGATGGCCTTGTTCAGATCCTGTGCTTTGTCGCCGATCGAGCCTTTGCAACCGGAGAGGTCAGCGTTGGTCTGCACGCCTGTCACTTTCGCACGCAGGCAGTTGAAGTCGATTCCCAGATTGTGGCTGGCGTGGAGGGAGGCGAGACACTCATTGAGCGCGGTAAACGGCGCGCACGAATCCGTGGCGTTCGCAGTGGCTGGGAGGATTCCCTGAGCCTGGAGTTTCGGAGTGAGCTTTTTCTCCACATCGCTCCGGGTGCCATTCGAATCAGGAGAATTCTTCGAATCCTTGTCTTTCTTGATCCACTTGATGGGATTGAGCGAATGCGAACTCGACGAGTTCGAACTGCTCTGCGCCGCCGTGGACGCGCCGGCGCCCGCGGGACCCTGGGCAGCAGCTCGACCCACACCAACGCTCACAAGCAACAACCCTGCGCATGCTGGAAACAGAACGGCCAAGAGATTTCTTTTCATTTTGACTCCTTATTGGAAAGCTTCGCGAAATGGTACGAGGCTCCCCGACCGGCCTCGCTTCTCTCAGTAGGCCACAGTGTCCGCGTGAGGAAACCGATTCAAGAGGGTGGTACTCCCCCAATCGGTCACGCTGTCCTTTAGGACAGGTCGGTGTGCTCACAGAACGACGCATCCATGGCACTCGGTCGAGGTCCCCGTTTCGAATGCCAACGCGTCAGCAGATGGATCAGGATTTGATTTTGAGATAAAAACCGTAGATCGTCATGCCCAGGCCACCGAGGAAAAGCAGTGGCGTGAGGTATTGCGTAACTAGCGGAAGCATCGGCGCGGGCAAGGGGATCAGAAAGACAGGTGCACCGTAGCCGCCAGCGAAATAGTGAATCACAGCCGCGAGAAGCATGTACAACAGCCCGCGCCGCATCTGCTTGTTTCCGTCGGGGCCGCTGTAGTGTTTCACCTTTACCGAAGTTACCGCTTCACGGCAGAACGGGCACTGCGTCAAACGCGCGGCAATCTGCTTGCCGCAATAGGCGCAGCGTTGCGTTTCCACGGTCTGATTTCCGAAAGCGCCCATACGACACCCGCAGCTTCCCTCTTAGGCTAGGGTCGCAGTCGTAGGATCGTCAAGAGAAATGCTGACGAATTGTGAACAACGCGTTCAAACGCGCTCGGGTTTGAAGAAGAGTACTGCTTTAGTCCTGCCGGAGGGCCTCCAGCGGATCGAGGCGCATAGCCCTGCGCGCCGGGATCCAGCATGCCAAAAGCGCAACACCGAGAAGCATCGCCGCGATCGAAACGTAGACAGCGGGCTCCATCGGGCGCACACCATACAACAACGCGTGCATCATCCGCGATATCACGAAACCTCCGACGCACCCGGCTCCCAGCCCGGCAAGCGTGAGCACCATCCCTTCACGTAGGACGAGCGCGAGAACGCTGTTTGGCTTTGCCCCGAGCGCCATTCGAATCCCGATTTCGTGAGTGCGCTGGCCCACGTCATGCGCAAGAACCGCGAAGAGGCCGAACGCCGCCAGGAAAAGCGCGAGAACCGCATAGGCCGCAGATAGGATGGCCATCGTGCGCAGCGGAGCCACCTGCGCCTCCAATCGCTGATCGAGAAGCGCGAGATCGTAAACGGGAAGCGTTGGATCGAGTGAGAGCACTGCTTCGCGTATTTCGCGGGAGACGCTGGCAGCATCGCCCGACGTTCGGATCGCAAGCGTCAGCCCCGGATTCGGGCGCTGTGTATAAGGCAAATACACGTCGTATTGCGGCCCGAGACCCTGCGGACGAATTCCCGCCGCGGCGTCGTTCACGTCGAATCGCTGCGCTTGGCGGGAGTCGCGCGCCACCCCGATGACGGTTATCCAGGGAGTGTTTCCACGCACGCCTTGCATGCGCTTGCCGATGGCATCCTGACCAGGCCAGAGTTTTTTCGCTACGCTCTCGCTGACCACGGCGACGTACGGCGAATCCAAAGTATCTTGCCAATTCGGCTCGCGTCCGCGAATCAGCGGAATCTCCAGATTCTGCAGCGCGCCCGGATTCACGCTATGCCGACCCATCATCAGTCGCGCCGAGGCGTCATCCGGTGAATTCCCTTCCGGGTAAGCGATCAGGACCCACGTGGCGCGGCCGAGCATGCTGGGCCCCCAAAGCGTCACGGTATCGACGCCAGGAAGGGCACCTAGTGTGTCGACAAGAGTCTTGCCGAATCGCGCGCGGGCGGCAGGCTCGGTATAACGCGCGGAACGCAAGTCGAGCCGCAGCGTCAGAAGATCGTGCGTATTGAATCCCAGATCGGTGCCGGCGAGCCGCCGAAAACTTTCAAGGAGTAATCCGGAGGCGGCGAGCAGTACGAGAGCAAGAGCGACCTCGGCCACGACTAGTATTTTCTGACTCTTGCGCCGCGACAGACTCTGCCCTTGCCGTCCCGCTTGGCTGAGCGATTCCCGAAGATCCACGCGAGCACCAAGAATTGCCGGAGCCACGCCAAACAACGCACCGGTGGCGAGTGTGATAGCTAGCGCCGCGAGAATGGAACCGATTCCAGCCTCGATATGAACCGCCGTAGGCAGGTGCACCACCGCCCAGGAACGCAATGCCACCGTACCAGCAGACGCAAAAGTGATTCCCAGAATTGAAGAGAAAACAAGCAGCAGAGAATTCTCGATGAGCAAATGGCGCGCAAGCCGGCTCGGCGAAGCTCCAAGAGCTGCGCGCACAGCCAGCTCCCTCTGTCGTGACAGAAGCCGCGCCAGAAGCAAGTTTCCGACGTTGGCGCAACCGATCAGCAATAAGAACGCTGACGCTGCGGTCAGAACCCACGCGGGACTGTAGAACTCCCCGATGAGCTGGTCCTTCAGCGAACGTCCCACAAGTCCAAAGCCTCGAAAAGTATCCGGGTAGATCTGCTCAAGATGTTTTCCGAAGGCATCAAGTTCGGCTCCAGCATCGGCGAAAGTGACGCCGTTTTTCAAATGCCCGATAGCCCAGAGCACTGTGGTCCCACTGCGATCCGCGGGATTCGAGGAACCTGTCATCGTGTACGCAAGCCCGAGAGGAATCCAAGCATTGCCTTCTTCCCCATATTCCTGTTCGTAGAGCGAATCGCGGAAATCCTCCGCAGTAACACCGATCACTGTAAACGGCCGCTCGTTGAGATGAATCGTGCGACCCACGATTTGCCGGTCGCCGGAAAATTGGCGTTGCCAAAAACGATAGCTGAGAACGACAACGGGATCAGCACCGCCAACACCATCTTCGCTAGTTTGAAACACACGGCCGAGAACCGTATTCACGCCGAGCAGGGTGAAATAGTTTGGCGTGCAATACGTCACCGCAATGCGTACGGCCTGCCCGCCATCAGTAATGGCAAGTGGGCCGTTGACTTGGTAGCCCGCGAGCGAATCAAACGAGTGTATGCCTTCGAGCATATCCAGATAAGTGGGATAGCTGAACTGGCCGCCACCTTGCGGATATCCCGGATAGGACTGCGAAACGTATACGAGGCGAGACGAATCGGGATACCGCAAGGGACGAAGAAAGATTGCGCTGGCCACGCTGAAGATGATGGTGTTGGACGCGATGCCCAACGCCAGCGTGAGGATCACAGCAACCGTAAAGCGGCGGGACTTCAGCAAAGCGCGCAAAGCGTGACGAATGTCGTTCCAGACGGCGTGCATGGACACCTCCACGGATGAACTATCAAACGCGCAAGGGAGATTCCATCGGGGCGAACTGTAACCCACTGTCTATAAATGAGTTGTGAGGATTAAGCGAATCTAAATGGCTTGAAATCGGCCGATAGCGGGACGCCGCGTGGCGAAACCGGACACTGCCATCCCTCGTGCGAACTTGCCCGCAAAAATGCGGCGCAGTTACAGCTCGCGCAGGGCGGTCGAGATCGGCAGGCTCGCCGCGCGGATCGCCGGCGCTAACCCTCCGAGCACGCCCATGATAAGCGCAAACACAATCCCCTTGAGCATGAGCTCGGGAGTGATCATGAAGGCGAAAGCCACATGCGAAAACGTTTGCAGGTTCATGGCGCCGGTAGTGTAGCCATTGAGCTTCAGCACCGCCAGGCATCCGAGCACGCCTCCCGCAAACGAGATCAGCAAAGCTTCCAACACAAAAGAAAACACCACCGCTGGGCCGCCAAATCCAAGCGCGCGCATGGTGGCGATCTCTCGTCCACGTTCGGAGACGGCCGAGTACATGGTGTTGAGTGCGCCAAAAACGGCGCCGATGGCCATGATGGCAGCGACCAGCCCTCCAAGAATGGTGATCAAGAGTGTGAGCCGGTTGGACTGCTTCGAGTAATAGTCAATTTCGCGCGTAACGTCCACGTTCAAGCGTGGGTCCGCCGTGAGAGCATCCCTGAGCTGGGTGAGCGAATCGGGTGAAGCGAGACGAACTGTCACGGACTGAAAGAAGTTTTCGCCGCGATTGTAAGCAGGACCGAGAAGATGCGCATCCGCCCAGACTTCGGAATCGAAAGAACTGCCCCCGGCATCGAAAACGCCGACTATGTTCCAGGTGACGCTTCCGAGACCAATCGTTTTGCCAACGGTCAACCCGGTGTAGCTTTTCGTGGCGTTTTTGCCGACTACAACTTCAGCAAGACCCGGGGTGAACATGCGGCCTTCCACTATTTTGATTTGGCGGCGGATTTCGAGCACGTTTTTGGAGACGCCGCGAACCTGCACGTTGGCGTCAGTACCGGTGGAGATGAGAGGAATCGGCGCAACAATCACGATCTCGGGCGTGACGAGCGGCCCTTCCGTGCCGTGCGCGATGCCTGGAGCGTCCTGGATAATTTTGACGTCATCCAGCGTGACACCGCCGGTCAGCTCAGACGTTGCGCCCGCCCGCATAATGATGGCGTTATTCTCGGAGCCGGAAGAGACGAGCGTAGCTTTGAAGCCGCGCGCAAGCGAAAGCATGGCGATAAATACACCGACTGTGCCTGCAATCCCCAGCACTGCAACGATCGCAGAGGTCCACCGTGCGCGTACGCTGCGCAGGTTATAGACGATAGGAATCGCCATGTCAGACTCTCCTCAGGGCATTGACGACGCGAAGCCGCATGGCCCCGATGCCCGGTAGAAGCCCGCTCGCGGCACCGACCAGTAAGGCGAAGCCGAGCCCCACCGACAAGACTGAGACGGACAAAAGTAGCGGAGGAAGCAAACCATTGAGCGTTGCACCCACCACAGGAATCGCGAGAATCGCGAGACCTAGCCCCAACACCCCACCAATCAATGCAATGACCAAAGATTCCGCAAGAACGAAAAAGAGAACGGAGCGATCCGTAAACCCGATGGCCTTGAGGACGGCGAGTTCGCTGGTGCGCTCTCTC
The DNA here is from genome assembly GCA_041482215.1 of Candidatus Acidiferrum sp. Lineage (GTDB taxonomy): Bacteria > Acidobacteriota > Terriglobia > Acidiferrales > UBA7541 > Acidiferrum. The sequence goes on from JBGPDI010000053.1 coordinate 19,911, forward strand.
ACCGAAATGGCCATGGTGTTGCCGGTGACCAGAAGCAAAGTAAAGAAGACAACGCTGCCGATAGTGAGAATCAGGAATTCAATGTTCCCCAGCTGCTTCGCAAAATTGGCCTGAAAGGCGGATTCTGTTTCAGTTTTCGTTTCGCTGGAAGAGTTGGCGAAGAGCGTATCGATAGCCTTGCCCACACGGGCCGCGTCGTCCGGATTGTCCAGCTTGATGACGTACCATCCCGCAGTGCTCTTGACCGCGGCAGGAACGTTTTCGTCGAAGTATTTCCACTGCAGCCAGAACTGACTCTCGTCGCCGCCCGGTTTGTCGTTGTGGTAGATGCCGTCGAGATTGAATTCCCAGGTCTTGGTTGTTCCGTAAAGCGCATTTTTCAACGGGATGCGATCGCCGATCTTCCAACCGAATCGCTTGGCAAGCCCAGCACCAGCCACCGCTCCTTGCTGGTCCTTGACGAAATTGCTCCATTGGTCGTCGGGAACTTTGAACTCGGTCATGACCTGGCGATGATTCTCGATGTCCACGGCAAACTGCGGGAAGAAGTTTTTTTCGTCCTGATAGACGCCGCCAAACCAATGGTTATGCGTAACGAACTTTACTCCGGAAATCGCTCGGATCTTGTCGTCATACGAAAGGGGAAGAGTCTGAATGAGTCCCACGCGGTTGATCACCACCAGACGATCCGCGCCGGCAAGTTCCGTGCCACGGCTAAAAGCGCCCTTGACGACTGCCAGAAATGTGAACAGGAACAAAGCGATGGCGAAGGATCCGATGGTAAGAATCAGCCGAGCTTTCTTGCGAAAGAGATTGGCGAATATAAGGCGGCTAAATTTCATGCCGCACCTCCCGCCAGAACTTGTTGTGGCGACTTGCCGCCTTCGACGAGTACACCTTTATCAAGATGCAGCGTCATGTGCGCACGGGCAGCGACAAGGGAATCGTGCGTAACCATCAAGATGGTCTTGTTATATTTGCCAACGAGCTCATCAATCAGCGCCATGATTTCATCCGCGCTCTTACGGTCCAGGTCGCCAGTGGGCTCGTCGCATAGCAAAAAGGTCGGGTCGGAAACGATTGCGCGAGCAATCGTGACGCGCTGCTCCTGTCCGCCGGAAAGTTGCCGCGGATAGTGGTTCATGCGGTCGGTGAGACCGACAACGCCTAGAGCGGTTTCAACGTGCTTGCGACGCTCGGATTTGGAAAGCTTCGTTAAGAGCAGGGGTAGCTCAACGTTTTGAAACGCCGTGAGCACCGGAATCAAATTGTACATCTGGAAAATGAAGCCGACGTGGCGAGCGCGCCAGTGCGTAAGCTTACTGGCGGACATGTGCGTGATTTCGTCGCCGTCAACGGTGATACTGCCGGCCGAAGGCACGTCTAGGCCCCCGAGAAGATTCAGCAGCGTCGTCTTACCGGAACCGCTGGGGCCCATGAACGCGACAAAGTCACCCTTGTCCACGTCGAGATTTAGTCCCTGCAAAACCTGGATCTGCTCGCCGCCACGGCTGTAAGTCTTATTCAAGCCACGAACTTTGATGAGACTTGCAGAATCACTCCGGCCATCCACTCGAATCATGCTCAGCTCCTACTGCTGGATTTCTACTTTGTCGCCATCGCGCAAATTCGCTGGACCCTTGACAACCATGGAGTCGCCGGGCAAAACTCCCGCCATCACCGCAACATCCGTACCGCGATCCATCCCCACGCTGATGGCGCGCCGCTCGATTTTCCCGTCGCGAACGAGAAAAACAAAAGATGCACCCGCGTCGGTTCGAACCGCGTTCTTAGGAACATACGCCACCGGCTCTGGTCCTTTGGCTTTGCCCTTTTCTTTCGCTGCCGGTTTGTCCTCATCCAGGAACGCAACCTTCACGCCCATGTCGGGAAGAATGAAGTTGTATTTTTCCAGATCAATAATCGTAATGCGCACTTTCACAGTGGCTTTTTGCCGGTCAGCTGTAGGAATCACAGTCCGAACTTTTGCCGGAAACGGCTTGTCTGGATAAGCGTCCAGGGTCGCGGTGACCTGCTGGCCGTTCTCGACGCGAGCGATGTAGGACTCGTTGACGTCCACTTCGATCTCGTTCGAATGCATGTCTACAATCGTGGCGATTCCCGTACGTGTAAATCCACCGCCCGCGGAAATCGGCGATACCATCTCTCCCACTTGCGCATCCTTCGAAACAACAATCCCCGCGAACGGCGCGCGAATCGTGCAATTATCCACCGCCTGCTGCGCCTCGCCGATGCGCGCTTCGGAACCTGCAACTTGCTGCTTGGCCAGCGCAATCTTGGCCCGCAGGCTGTCAGCTGCCATTGTGGCGTTATCGAGAGCTTCCTGTGTCTGCACACCAGCCTTTTGGAGCTGCTCGGCGCGGCGAAGTTCGATCTGCGCATTCTTAAGTTGGATTTCAAAGTCCGCGATAGCCGCCTGCGCGGTATTACGATCGGCCTTGGCGGAGTCCAGCACGCGCTTAACGTCGGAATCATCAAGAGTGGCAAGGAGTTGGCCCTTGGCAACGCGCGTGCCTTCGTCAAAGAAAACACCGGTAACGCGGCCGGTAATCTTTGCGGCGATTGTTGCGCGACGGCGGGGAGTGATGTAGCCGCTAGCATTCAGGAGCGCCTGGCGGCCACCTGCATCGGGCTTCGCGGCGGCGGCTACTTCTACTAACGGTTTCTGGCTGCGGAACGCATAAGCGGCCGCCACGATGCCGGCAAAAATTAGCACGGGGATAGCCGCATACATGACGCGCTTCCCCAGTCCACTCTTCGCTCGCTGACCATCGTGGATGCGAAGAGAACCAAGGTCGTGTTTTGCGGAAATCGGTGGAGTCGCCATGCGCGCCCCTGCTCCTAACTATAGAAAACCCTCAACTTATTACCTTACGGACGGACGAAGCCAAATGTTACAAGGTCGGCCAATCCCAAACTCTTTGGATGACCATTGTATCGCGCAACACCAATTTTCGCGTGCTTCCTTTTGCGCACTCCTTTGGCTTAGGATGCGCGTGCCCGTTCATTGGGCACATCAATTTTGCCGCAGGAGTCTGGTCTCCAAAGCCTACAAAATCAACGCTTGACAGACAGGCTAGTAGGTCATATTAAGGAGTTTCCGCGAGGCGCACCCTTCCTAATTACCTCTCGCGGACCGGGGTCACAGAATGAACCCTACCCGCCGGGATTTCCTGAAGTTAACAACCGTTGGTGGAGTTGCGGCCGCGGTATTTGGCTTCGATTTGAAGCCAGCCTTCGCGCAGCTCCGTACTCTGAAGATAGCGCGAGCCAACGAGACGCGCTCCACTTGTCCCTACTGTTCGGTGAGCTGCGGCGTGATTATTTACACCATCGGTGACCGCGCCAAGAACGTAACGGCGCAGGTGGTGCACGTCGAGGGCGACCCCGACCATCCGATTAATCGCGGCACGCTCTGCCCCAAGGGAGCTTCGCTCCAACAGGATGTTTTGAACGATCGGCGGCTGCTGAAGCCGCAAGTCCGGCACCCCGGCGGTACGGACTGGGAAGACATTTCTTGGGACAACGCGTTAAACGAAATCGCCGCGAAGGTGAAGAAGACTCGCGATGAGTCCTTTATCGAAAAGGATGCAGCTGGCCACTCTGTGAATCGCTGCGAATCGATAGCCTGGGCCGGTGGTTGCACAGACACCAATGAGTTTAATTATCTGGTCGTGAAGTCCATGCGCGCCCTGGGGGTCGTGCACCTGGAAAACCAGGCCAGAGTTTGACACGGCCCCACGGTCTCAAGTTTGGGACCAACGTTTGGCCGGGGTGCGATGACCAATGGCTGGGTGGACATCAAGAATACCGACATGATGCTCATCATGGGCGGTAATCCTGCCGAGAATCATCCCTGCGGCTTCAAATGGGCCATCGAAGCCAAACGCAATCGCAACGCAAAAATGATTGTCGTGGATCCGCGCTTCACGCGCACTGCTTCGGTCGCGGATTATTTCTGCCAGTTGCGCGCGGGAACCGATATTGCGTTCCTCGGTGGAATGATTCGTTATGCGATTGAGAACGAGCGCATCGCCAAGGATTATCTCCTCAATTATACAAATGCGGGATTCATCGTTCGCGATGGCTTCAAGCTACCGGAGGACGAAGGTGTCTTTTCTGGATTTGACGCGGCGAAGTCGAGTTATGACCGCTCAAGCTGGAACTACGCGGGAACTCTGCCCGCGACGCCGCCACCAGCGGCGGCAAAACCAGGCCAGCCGCCCGCCGCGCCACCGCTGCCGCCGATGCCCGAGAAGGTCGAATACGACCAGACGCTGAAAAACCCCAACTGCGTCTATCAGCTCCTGAAAAAACATTACTCACGGTACACGCCGGAAATGGTTGAGCGTGTAACCGGCGTTTCGAAAGAGCAGTTTTTGAAAGCTGCGGACATCTTCACGTCCGTTCGAAAAGACGGCGACACGAAAAAAGTCGCGACGATTATCTACGCCGTGGGCTGGACGCAGCACTCCTCCGGAACACAGACAATTCGAACGGCGGCCATGTTGCAATTGCTGATGGGCAACGTCGGCCGCGCTGGCGGCGGCGTGAACGCATTGCGCGGCCATTCGAACATTCAAGGCGCGACGGATATGGCCGGAATTTTTGACAATCTGCCCGGCTATCTGAAAGTCCCAACGCCTGCCGACGGAAATTTTGAAGGCTGGATGAAACGGATCACTCCGAAATCGGCCAAGCCTGCGCAGTGGGACTCCTTCAACTACTGGAGCAATGCGCCAAAATTCGGTGTGAGTTTTCTAAAAGCCATGTACGGCGATGCCGCGACGAAGCAAAACGACTGGGCGTACGACTATTTGCCCAAGGTCGACCGCAACTTCTCGTGGGTACAGCTGTGGGACAACATGTACAACGGGATCGTCAAGGGAATGATCTCGTTTGGCATGAATGGCGTGGCCATCGGCCCGAACTCCCGAAAAAACATCGATGCGTTGAAGAAAGCCGATTGGCTGGTGGTAGGAGAAATCTATCCGGACGAAACGAGTGAGTTCTGGAAGTCACCGGGAATTTCGACCGACGAGATGAAAAAGATTCAAACCACCGTCTACCGTCTCCCGTGTGCGGGATTCGCGGAAAAAGATGGCTCGTTCACGAATTCGGCGCGCTGGCTGCAGTGGAAAAATGCGGCACTGCCTATGCCCGGCGACTGCCGGCTGGATCAGGCTCTCGTCGCGCAGATTTTCCTGAAGGTCCGCGAACTCTACAAAAAAGAGGGCGGAAAATTCCCTGATCCAATTTTAAATCTGACGTGGAATTACACTGATCCTTCGAATCCGTCGCTTTCCGAAGTATTGAAGGAAATCAATGGCAAAACTTTTGTAGACGCGGAAGATCCAGCCACAAAAGTTCAGCTCAAAGCCGGACAGCAGGTCCCCGGATTTGCGTGGCTGAAAGATGATGGCAGCACCTCGTGCGGCAATTGGATTTATGCCGGATCTTTCACTGAAGCCGGAAATTTGACGATGCGCCGCGACGCGGGTGATCCCTCCGGGATGGGCGTACACCAGAACTGGGGCTGGTCGTGGCCCGCGAATCGCCGTGTCCTTTACAATCGTGCGTCATGCGACCTCAATGGCAAGCCGTGGGATCCTTCGCGCCGCCAGGTGTGGTGGAACGAAGCGCAGCAAAAATGGGTCGGGAACGACGTGCCGGATTTCAAGGCGGATTCGAAACCATCCGACCACATGGGCCCGTTCATCATGAATCCCGAAGGCGTGGGCCGCATTTTTGCTCCGCTCGGTGCGCTTGCTGACGGACCATTTCCGACGCATTACGAACCGACGGAAAGCCCCGTCGAAAATCTGCTGCACCCAAAGCAGACGCACAACCCGATTGCCAAGAAGTTCAAATCGGCGGACGACAGCTACGGCACCGTGAAAGACGGTTTCAACGTAGTGTGCACGACGTACCGATTGACCGAGCACTACCACTACTGGACGAAAAATAATCCAATGAACGTACAGCTCGTGCCGGAGCCGTTCATCGAAATCGCCGCCGAAATGGCTGATGAAATGGGCATACGCGGCGGAGAAGTACTGCAGGTCACCAGTGCGCGCGGGAAATACATCGCAAAAGCTATGGTTACCAAACGCATCAAGAAAATGACCATCGACGGAAAGCCGGTCTATCAGATCGGCATTCCGATTCACTGGGGCTACCGCGGAATCGCCGAGGACGAGGACAAAACAGCGAAAACTCCCGTCAATTCCCTTTCTCCCTCGGTGATTGATCCAAACGCCTACACGCCGGAATTCAAAGGATTCCTCGTGAAGGTCGAGAAGTACGTGAAAGCGTAGGGGAAAAGCATGAGCCAAGCCACACTACGCGTTCAAAAAATCTCCGGACACGCGGGCAGCATTCCCGGCGAAGACACGCAGCGTGAATACACCGTCTGCAAACTCATCGACACCACTACGTGCATCGGATGCAAAGCGTGCGAAGTGGCGTGCATGGAGTGGAACGATCTGCCCTTTGGCGAAACGATTTTCGGCAACAGCTACCAGACCATGCCGGAAACGCGCTGGAATTATTGGAACTTGATCCTCTTCAACGAGCACGTTCGAGAAGAGGATGGCTCTTTGATGTGGTTGATGCGCAAGAATCAGTGCATGCACTGCGCTGAGCCTGGTTGCCTGGCGGCATGCCCTGCAGACGGCGCAATCGTGCAGTACACCAACGGCATCGTGGATTTTCAGCAAGCGAATTGTATCGGTTGCGGATATTGCATTACCGGATGCCCCTTCGACATTCCGAAGATGAACCCGAAGAACAATCGCGTTTTCAAGTGCACACTATGCACGGATCGCGTGAGCGAAGGACTTGAACCCGCGTGCATCAAGTCTTGTCCGACGGGTTGCCTGCACTTCGGCAGCAAAGAAGACATGCTGGATCTCGCCGGTAAGCGCGCGAAGCAACTTCGAGATCATTCTAACTTCCCGCATGCCGGCGTGTACGATCCGCCGGGAGTCGGCGGCACTGGCGTAATTTATGTGCTGCATGACGCGGCGCATCCCGAGATTTACAGCGGCCTGCCAAAAGATCCGCGCGTTCCGTGGATGGTAAAGCTATGGAAGGGCCCGCTGAAGTGGCTCGGCAACGTCGCGATGGTTGGCGGATTGATCGGCCTCTTCGTACACTATCTGCGATTTGGGCCAAAGGAGCGCGAGGAAACCATCAAAGAACCGCATGAAGGAGCACAGCCATGAGCCATGCTGAGCAGGCTGTCCCTCCAGGACGCATACTGCGCTACAACTTCAGGGAGAGAATTACGCATTGGGCGGCGTCAATTTCCTACATTTATTTGCTTCTGACTGGGCTGGCGTTTTGGTCGCCTTGGCTTGCCTGGATTGCCGTGATTCTAGGCGGTGGCCAGGTTTCGCGGATGCTGCATCCGTGGATTGGGCTGATTTTTGTGGCGGCAGTGATGTGTATGTACAGCCTGTGGGCACGGCAGATGCACACGACGGAAGCGGACCGGAAGTGGTGGCATTCGCTGAAATTCTACGTGCAGAATGAAGACGACAAAATGCCCCCCGCGGGACGTTATAACGCGGGACAAAAATCTCTGTTTTGGAGTTTTTTCTGGGCCGGACTGGTGCTGCTCGCAAGTGGACTCGTCCTGTGGTTGCCCGAATACATTCCCTGGAGCCTGCGGTGGCTACGTTACATCGCCGTGTTTTTACATCCCGTCGCGGCGCTCGTGACCATTGCAAACTTCATGATTCACATTTACATGAGTGTGTTCGCCGAACGCGGGGCGTTGGATTCCATGATTCACGGAGATGTGTCCGAGCATTTCGTGGAGCGCTACCATCCCGGCTGGTACAAAGAGATCGTCGGCGAATCTTCCCCTCCGCGCAAATGACCAGCACACAAACCGGTGGGCCCGAGTATGACGCGCGCATACGGCGTGCCGAGTGGCTCTCCACGCAACATCCATTCGCTTCAGAATTTCTTGATTTCTACAAACACGTCGCCGCGTATCAAAAAACGCTTCGTACAAGCGTTACATCTTCAAGTGGAATGAAGCCCACCGCCGCGCTCGCAGCCGAGGTCCGAGATCCGCTTGATCTCACCGTACTACTTCCCCACTTCCGGGGATTTCTTTCCACGATGGAGCAGCATGCTCCCGCCGCGTTAGCGCAGTCCGCGCATCAGATGTCTTTGCTGGGTTCGGATTCGTGGATTGCGAGCCTGGAGGCGTACTGGGAACATGCCGGTAAATGCGACCAGCAAGTTGGCGCGTTTGCACAATTCCTGGCGCGAGCGTTTCTGCAGCCGTATGCCGAATTTCGCGGCACGCTCACCACGGCTGCTCCCATTGTAGTGACCACGCGGCTTTGTCCCTTGTGCGGCTCGCGTCCGCTTCTGGGTGTGTTGCGGCCGGAGGGCGATGGCGGGAAGCGCTTTCTCGTTTGTTCCTTCTGTTCGTACGAGTGGGAATTTCGGCGAATCCTTTGCCCGACTTGCGGCGAAGAAGCGGAAGGCAAGCTGCCGGTGTATGTGGCCGAGCAGATGCCCCACGTTCGAGTGGAAGCCTGCGACACCTGCAAGTTCTATCTAAGGACAGTCGATCTGACGAAAGACGGTCACGCCGTCCCCCTGGTCGATGACTTGTCAGCGATTCCGCTCACTCTTTGGGCCCACGAAAAGGGTTATTCGAGATTACAACCGAATCTTCTCGGAACCTGATGCGCGCGGGCCAAATTAATTTCCCGGATGGTATTCCCTCTCGGTGTGCCCCGCCAGCTGCGCGCGGTAGAAGTAGACCTCGCGCAAATCTCCCGTGCTGTATCGCTGAGCTTCATCGTTGAAATGCTTTGCCGCCGGATTGCCGCTTTCGCCGCCTGCGGTCACTGCCCTCGCGCGGACTTTCTCGCCAAATTCCACGACCGCCACGAAGCTGTTGCCGCTCGTTCCATACCACTTTTTCGTTCCCGGATATGGCCGCGCTCCAAAAGAAGCCAGCGAGCCCCACACCGCCGAAGTGAATCCCACCGGAATGCTCGGGCCCGCGTCATTGAACGGTTGGACGATATCGCCGGTCAGGCGCTGAAATCTGTTGATTTCGCCCCAAGGCGTCTTCCAGCTCCCGAAATCCGCGGCGAGTTTGTCAGACCCGTCCGACAGTGACTGCAAGAGCATCTCCGCCGGCGCTTTTGTGCAGATGTAGTCGCTCATGTACATGCCGGCCTTTTTCGCATCGGTGCCCACGCGCCGCTGAATGTCCTCGCCCCAAAAGACAGCCAAAGAAGTTGGGACAGACGCTACGCCCCACCGTAAATCCCAACCGCGCAAGAGTCCGATTTGCTCGGCCAATTTCGCTTTCAGCGGCTTATCTGCCGGCGCATCGTCCCAAGCCTTGACCAGCGCGGGAATCGGTTTCTCAAACCACGGTAGATAACTGTCGTACGACGCGGTAATCAGAGAGCCGACCGTAAAATCTTTTGTGTCTTGCAGAACTCGAATCGCGTGCAGTCCGCGCGCCGTTTCTCCACCGGTCTCGACATAAACCGGAAAGTCCTCTTTCTTTGGACTACTCGGGCCAGCCGCAGACCACGGCCAATTATTTGAGTTGTAGAGCCAGCCGCTTTTCGGATTCAAAAGGTGCGGCGTCTCGTCAATCGAAAGAAGTTCATGCCACTCCGTCGCCGGATTGCTCCCATCAACCGGTTTCGTCCAGTCAAAACTCGTATCGCGGCGCGGAATAAAATTGCCGTGAAAATAAGCGATGTCCCCGTCGGCATCCGCAAAAATAGTGTTATTCGACGAATTCGTATGCAGCTCCATCGTCTGCTTGAACGATTTGTAGTCCTTCGCCTTCGTGCGCGTGTAAGACTGCGTCAGAGCCTTCACATGCTCCTGCATCAACCGGATGCTCACCCACTTCCCGTCCGCTTCCCGTACGATCGGCCCGTGAGTCGTGCTGTACACCGTGAATTTCTTTTCCGCCATTCCCTGGCCGGTCTTGTACGGCACCGCGATCTCTTTTACCTCGAGTGGTCGCTCTTCTTTCCCGTACTTGTAGTAAAAGCGATCCCCTTTCTTCTCCACTGTTTCAAGATATTCGCTGATGGCGTTGACTCCGCTGGACGTGTGCATCCACCCCGCTTTTTCGTTGAATCCCTGGTACACGAAGAACTGCCCCCAGGTCACCGCGCCGTACACGTTGAGCCCTTCTTCGCTCACCATTTGTAATTCGGACCGGAAGAAAAACGACGTGTGTGGGTTGATGAGCAGCAGTGCGTGATGCTCGGAAGTATTCGCTGGTGCGACGGCCATGCCGTTCGATCCCGTGGGCTCCTCAGTCTCGTCGTCATCCGCGGAAGGCGCCTGGCTCACGGCAACTTTGCCGTAGAAAGCTTCCAGCTGGCCCAAGTTCACACGCTCAATGTCGCCGCCGATGCTGCCCTCCGTGAAGCTCAAAGCCATCCACGGCTCAAATCTTTTGATGACCCTAGGCCTCACATCTGGGTGCTTCAAGAGATAGAAGTTCAAGCCGTCGGCCCAAGCATTCATCAGCTTCCTCAACCACTCCGGGCTCGCCGCGTACTGCTTTTTCAAAACCGTTGGCTCGATGAAAAGCTTCATCCGCAGGTCTTGATAAATCTTGGATTCACCCTCTGCCTCTGCCAG
>JBGPDI010000054.1:0-30476 GCA_041482215.1 Candidatus Acidiferrum sp.
CCAACAACTTGAACATGAGCTTTGCCTATGTCGAAGGCGAATCGCTGCTCATGGGCATCAACGACATCGCGGTTTCGAGCGGTTCCGCCTGCACTTCGGCAACCCTTGAGCCCAGCTACGTACTCAAAGCATTAGGCGTCGGCGAGGACCTCGCCCACACCTCAATTCGATTCGGCCTCGGCCGGTTCAATACGCAGGAGGAAGTCGACTACGTCATCGACAAGATGGTGCAAGTCGTAACCAAGTTGCGCGAACTGTCCCCGCTCTATGAAATGGCCAAAGAGGGAATCGATATCTCTAAAATGAAATGGCAGACAGCCTAAAGGACTGGAACGGACAACATGGCAAATGAAGGAACAATTCGCATTCATCGCTCCATCGGCGGCACCGGCGCGGCTTTCCGCGTGACGTTTGTGCCCTACGGCGGAGAAGGAGAAGAGGCCGCCGTCGCCGGCGAGCGCTCTTTCCACGAGCTTCAGCAAGTGCGCGCCTTTCTGAAAATGCTCGGGCTCGGCGCGGAGTTCATCAAGGACGCTCTTCGGCAGTTGACCGCGGGCCGCTCGGCTTCCGTGCCGAACGTTTCGCTTACGGACAAAGCAGTCAAGAGCGCGGGTTTTGCGAATCTCGTGAATCTGGCAAGGAGCAACGGCTAATGGCATACAGCGACAAAGTTATTGAGCACTACAACCATCCCCGCAACGTCGGCAGCCTCTCGAAGGAAGACCCCAATGTTGGCACGGGTCTCGTCGGAGCGCCGGAATGCGGCGACGTGATGAAGCTGCAGATGAAAATCAATCCGGATACCAAGATCATTGAAGAAGCAAAGTTCAAGACCTTTGGTTGCGGGTCGGCCATCGCCAGCTCTTCGCTCGCCACCGAATGGGTAAAAGGCAAGACGGTAGAAGAAGCGCTTTCGATCAAGAACACGGACATCGTGCGCGAGCTTTCGCTTCCGCCGGTGAAGATTCATTGCTCCGTGCTCGCGGAAGACGCCATCAAGGCCGCCATCGGCGACTGGAAGAAGAAGAACGGCGTTGAAGTGCCGGTTGCTGAGAAATCAGCACACTGAGGGCGATTCCGCTTCAGGGACAAAGAGATATGGCTACTGACGTCGTAAGCCCGAACATTGCGAAGATCCATTTGAGCGAGCGTGCCGCGCAGAAAATCCGCGAGCTGCTCGAAAAAGAGGGTGTGTCTCCAGACGTCGGCGGATTGCGCGTGGGCATACAAGGTGGGGGTTGCTCTGGATTGTCCTATGCCATGCGCCTAGACACTCAGGCTCGCGACCGCGACAAAATCTTCGAGGAATTTGGCGCGAGGCTTTTCGTTGACCCGAAGAGTTTTCTATATTTGAACGGCACGACGCTCGAGTACGAAGAGACGCTCATGCGCCAGGGATTCGTTTTCCAGAATCCCAACGCGGCGCGGAACTGCGGCTGCGGCAGCTCCTTCACGGCTTAAGTAGCGCGGGCTTCATCCTTTGCGCCGTGTCCTCTGGCGCAGGCTGGCCTGACCAGTGGTTGGCAGCCGCACCCGCCAGCCACTTTTTTTGTGCCCACTGGGGAGTTTTTGAAAAACATTTTATGAGTACCGCCCCGACATTCACGAATCCGCCGCTCGTTTGCTGGAATTGCCACGAGCGCTCGCTGGGCACGCACTTCTGCCCTGGTTGTGGCAAGTTGCAGCAGATTCCCCAGTCGCTCGATTATTTCGCGCTCTTCGAGATGCCGAAAAAGCTGTGGATTGAGATGGACGGCCTTGAGAAGAAGTTTCTGCAGCTGAGTTGGAAACTGCATCCCGACAATTTTGTGAACGCCACGGAACTCGAGCGCGAACTGTCCCTGAAGCGCAGCTCCGAATTGAATGACGCCTACCGCACCCTCCGCGATCCCGTTTCCCGCGTCGAGTATCTCCTCGGCATCGAAGGCGCCCGCAAAGAAGGCGAGCACAAGCAGCAAGCCCCGCCGGAACTACTCGAAGAGGTCTTCGAACTCAACGAATCTCTCGATGAGCTTCGTGATGCGAAAGCCTCGGGAAACGATCTGGCATCCTTGAGATCTCGCCTCGAATTCGCCGAGAAAAGTTTTCATACGAAGCTTACGGAAGTAGATGGGCAGCTTCAGACGGCTGCACGAGAATGGGACTCTTCGCTCGAGGGAGAGGGTGCCACGCGCAAACCAATCATGGCGAAGCTAAACGAACTCCTGAACCGCCGCTCGTATATTCGGAATCTGGTAACCAACGTCCAAAAGGAGCTTTTGTAGAGGCGGGGCTTTAGCCCCCCGCCGGTTTGAATCATGGGCAGAATCGTCGGAATCGATCTTGGAACAACCAATAGTCTCGCCGCCTACACGGATGCCACGACGGGCCAGCCGAAGTGTATCCCGGGCCCCTACGGCGAAACGCTTTGCCCCTCCGTCGTTAGCATCGATCCCGACGGCAGCATTATCGTCGGTGAACCGGCGCGCCGTCGTTTGCTTACGCAGCCCGAGCGAACAATTTATTCGGTGAAGCGCCTGATGGGTCGCGGCCCTGCGGATGTTCAAGACGAACTGAGGCTTTTTCCTTTCCGAATCGATCCGGCGAGTAAAAATGTCATCCGCGTGATGCTCGGCGACAAGGTTTTCACGCCGCCGGAAATTTCGGCTTTTATTCTGCGCGAACTGAAAAATTGGGCCGAAGCGCATTTCGGCGAAACCATTGACCGGGCGGTTATCACGGTCCCTGCTTATTTCAATGATGCCCAGCGCCAGGCTACTAAGGATGCAGGAAAAATCGCCGGACTGGAAGTTCTAAGGCTCGTGAACGAGCCTACCGCTGCCGCTCTCGCCTACGGTCTTCATGAAAGACAGCGCGGCAAAGTCGCCGTCTATGATCTCGGCGGCGGCACGTTCGACATTTCTGTCCTCAAGCTGATCTCTACCAGCGACGGCGATATCTATCAGGTTCTCTCTACCAATGGCGACACGCATCTCGGCGGCGACGACATTGACAATCTATTGCAGGCTTTTGTACATGAACTAGTTTTGCAGCACGATGAGATTGATTTCTCTCCGCACGGCGAACTCGCGCAGGAACTGCGCAAAGCACTGATTGATTTGAAACACCAGCTTTCCAGCACCGAAGCAGCAACGCTTCGCTTCGCACTGCCGAATGGGTCTGTATTCACACATGAATTCACGCGTGGTGCGCTTGAAGCGCTTATTCGCCCGGTCGTGGACCGTACGATGACACCCGTCAAACAAGCTCTCTCCGACGCACAGCTCAAGCCGTCCGATATCGATGAAGTTGTCCTCGTCGGCGGCACCACGCGCACTCCGCTGATTCGCCGCACCGTGCAGGAGTTTTTCGACCGCAAACCACACATTGAACTGAATCCTGATGAGGTCGTTGCTCTAGGCGCTGCCGTCCAGGCCAACATCCTCGATCGCGGCGTGAAGAACATGTTGCTGCTTGACGTCACGCCACTTTCACTTGGTATCGAAACCTACGGTGGGGCGGTCGCGAAAATCATCCCGCGCAACTCCACGATTCCCGCTAGCGCGCAGGAGCTCTACACCACTGGCGTCGACAATCAGACAGGCATTGTTATTCATGTGCTGCAGGGTGAACGCGAATTGGCCAAAGACTGCCGTTCACTGGCCCGGTTCACGTTGAAAGTTCCACCCGCTCCCGCCGGGCTGCCGCGCATCGAAGTGAAATTCCTGATCGACGCCAACGGCATCCTTCAAGTTGGCGCGAAAGATTTGCGCACTGGCGAACAACATTCACTCGAAGTTCAACCCAGCTATGGCATCAACGATTCCGAAATTGAGCGCATGCTCGAGGAATCCATCGAATATGCCGAACAGGATTTCGCCGAGCGTCAGGTCATCGAAGCGCGCACGGAATCGGAATCGATTTTGACGGCCACCGCCAAGGCGCTCGCCAATTCGCAATCCGCGGCTCTGGCCGCCGATGAGCGCGCTACGATTGATTCCAACGTCGCTGCATTGCAAGAAGCGGTGACCGGCAGCGACTACAAGTTGATTCGCAAGCGCATCGACGAACTGAATCATGCAACAGAACATCTAGCGGAATTGCTGATGAATTCGGCGGTTTCCACGGCTCTGGAAGGGCGCAAGCTCGCCGAGGTTTAGATTTTAGTTTTGGGGGAAATAAAATGGGCGGAAGTAATCCGTACATCGAAGAAGTCAAATACAAGCCCGCCACGAAGAAATTCAAGGTGACGTTTCTTCCGAGCGGCAAGATCATCGAGGTCGATCCGGAAAAAATTCCTTATGGCCACAATGGGCTCCCGGGCAGCATTCTGGATTTTTCCGAGGGCCTAAAAGCTGGCCTCGACCACGCTTGCGGCGGCGTCTGCGCCTGCTCCACCTGTCACGTCATCGTGCGCGAAGGCCTGGAATCCTGCAATGAAGCCACCGATGCCGAGCTTGACGAACTGGACGAAGCCCCCGGCATCACGCCGAAGTCGCGCCTTGGCTGCCAGACCGTGCCTGACGGCACGACCGACATCGTCGTCGAAATTCCCGACTGGAACAAGAATTATGCGAAGGAGCTGGACCACTAAGGAGTTCAGGAGCCATTCATGCCGCCGACATTCGGTTGGGACAATTTCGAAGACATCGCCATCGGCCTGACTGACAGATTTCCCGATACCGATCCGCTTACTGTCCGCTTCACGGATATGCACAAATGGATCACCGAACTCGCTGGTTTCTCCGGCGACCCCGCAGCCTCCAGCGAAGCGAAACTCGAGGCCATCCAGATGGCGTGGCACGAAGAATTCCTGGATCGCCAAAGCTGAAGCGCGATACTTTCGAACGCTGCAGGCTGCTTGTGGCCTCAGCAAATTTCCCGTATTCTAATAAGGTCACGACCGCAGCAAATGTGGCGCTATGGTGCAACGGTTAGCACGTAGCCCTTTCAAGGCTAAAATACGGGTTCGATTCCCGTTAGCGCTACCAACTTATTCTGAGTTTTCTACCTGCCCCGGATGACATTTGACCAGCAGCACCCCCTGGCTGGTGATCCGCGGCAGTTTCCCAAGTGGCGAATCTTTCCATCCCTCTTCCAAGGAGCTTTCTTGAGCTACGCGGAAAAGCATCTGATCGCGGGCGAAACCGTTCAGTATGAGACTCGGTTGCACTGGATTGTGATGTTGGGCCATGGCCTGATAGCCGTCATCCTCGCGCTAGTCGGTGTGAGTTTGCTCATCGCTCCTTGGAACTCCGTAAAAGGCGTCGATGCCTCTGTCGCAGAGCCGCTGCGGTGGGCAGGTGCAAGCTGTCTCGTAGTGGCGACGGTCTTTTTTGGAATTGGTCTTGTGCGGCGCGGCGCAACGGAGATGGCGGTCACCAATAAAAGAGTGATCGTAAAAACGGGGCTTGCCGACCGCCGCACCATCGAGCTTCTTTTGCAAAGGATCGAAAGCATCGCCGTTGAAGAGCCCGCGATGGGAAGGCTGCTGGGCTACGGAACCGTAATCGTGCGAGGGACAGGCGGGACGCCCGAAGTATTTCCGCAGATTGCCCATCCCCTGGAATT
Organism: Candidatus Acidiferrum sp.; assembly: GCA_041482215.1. Lineage (GTDB taxonomy): Bacteria > Acidobacteriota > Terriglobia > Acidiferrales > UBA7541 > Acidiferrum. The sequence goes on from JBGPDI010000054.1 coordinate 5,551, forward strand.
CAGGGAACAAGTCCAGCGTCAAATCGCCGGCGAGCCCAAATCTTCCTGAGCGATTTCGCTATTCGCCAGGCACCCTGGCACTAGCGCAAACCACGGAGTAGAATTTAGATGTAAGGATTTTGTAGTGTATAGAAAACGTCGTCACGGAGAATTGCTGCCATGGCAAATCTTATGCGTACGTCCAATCCAGCGCTGAACGAGAAAGCTTTCAAGGGGCAAGTTGCCTTCGGCGAGGCCATGACTCTGCAGGGCACCGTAAACAAAACGGGCTTTCTTCTGCTTTGCGTTGTTGCCACGGCCGCGTGGACATGGGGCTTGTCGCACTCCCCGACGCCGCAAGCAGCGTTGCCCTGGATGATTGGTGGAATTATCGGTGGCTTCATCGTCGCGCTGATTACGATTTTCAAAGCGAACTGGTCTCCGATAACGGCGCCGATCTACGCGTTACTGGAAGGCCTCGCTCTGGGCGGCATTTCCGTGATGTTCGAGCGCACCTACCCTGGAGTGGCGATACAAGCTGTGGGCCTCACGTTCGGCACGCTTTTTGTGATGCTGCTTGCCTATAAGACCGGGATGATTCGCGCAACGCAAGGGTTCAAGCTCGGCGTGATCGCGGCGACCGGTGGAATCGCGATTCTGTATCTCGTGGAGATGGTTCTTGGCGGTTTCTTTCACATTCAAGTTCCGGCGATCAACGGCAGCGGGGCCGTCGGGATCGGCTTCAGCCTTTTTGTGGTAGTCATCGCGGCATTAAATCTTGTTCTTGATTTCGACATGATTGAAAGCGGCATTCAAGGCGGAGCACCGAAATATATGGAGTGGTACGGAGCATTCGGCCTGATGGTCACGCTCATCTGGCTGTATCTGGAAATCCTTCGCCTGCTGGGGAAAATGCGCCGGCGCTAGCAGCAGCTTCAGCTAGAAAGTCAGCTTGAGCCTTGCGGAAACACTTCGCGGGGCGGCCACAGCGGTTCCGGAAAACAAACTCGCGAAATTAATCAGGTTCACGTGATTCGTCAGGTTTGCCCCTTCGATTTGCAGAGTTGCGCTGCGCCGCTCTTTGTTATAGATCTGCGCTCCTCCTGCCACATCGAGAACAAAATTCGGTTTCACACGCCCCCGGTCAAAATTCACTTCGTTCACGATGGCAGCGCCATACTGGCTGCGTAGAAAATCGATATCCAGATTTGCGCCGTCGTCGATTTCCACTGGCAAACCGCTGCCGTATTGCGCCGAGGTAGCAAACCAAAACCGCCTAGAAGCCTGATAACGCACGCTCGCTCTCGCCGTATTTCTTTGATCCTGCGATACCGCGAACTTGCTTGTATCGGTGAGGGCATCCGAGGCCTCATCGCCTAGAAACAATCCTCCGGTGATTGGGCCTTGTCCGATACCCGTTTGATTCGCGTAGCTCACGTAGCCGGAGAAGCGTCCCCAATGAGGAACCTCAAGTCGAACTTCTTCGCCGGTGATGTTTGCTGTGGCAAAAGCGATGGGAAAACTCACACCGGTGTCCAGCAGCACATCATCGTCGGAGTAATTACGGAAATTGCGCCGAAAGACGTTAGCATCCAGGCGTAGCTTGCCTAGGAATGACTCTGTCAGACCAACTTCGTAATAATTTGCTCTCGCGGGCAGTACTGGCAAGCGCAAGACAGTGTCGCTTGCAGAATCGAGTTGCGGCGAACTTGCGAGCAAGAGATTTTCCATTGCAGGTGTCTGGAAGACGCGGTCATATGACGCGTGCAACAGTAAATTCCATGCCGGGATGTAGCGCGAAACACTAACGCGAGGACTCCATGCAGACTCGTGCACCAGAAATCCGTAGTGATCGAAGCGCAGCCCCAAGCCGATGTTCCAATTTCCACGATGCCACTGGTCCTGGATGTACCAGGAGGGTTCGACGTCCCAATGATGATCGGAAAATTGAAGCTGCTGCTGCGTGTCTAGATCGAACTGGGAAGGGTCGGTAATGGTGTATGCCAGCTCTTCGTGCACCGGACTGAAGATGATGTCCACGCCGGCCTTCCAGTCGTGATGCCCGTGATGCCCGGCGATATCGCCGCGGAGGTAGCCTTCGCGATACCCGCGATTCTGAGAAACGATTACCGGTGTAGACAAATCGTTGGAGCGCAAGGTAGCGCTGGCATCGCGAACATTCCCGGAAAAACTCAGGAATAAGTTGGAGGATACGACGTGTTGATAGTAGACCTGCCCCATGGTCTCGCTATTGGTGACGTCCTGGCGCTGGAGCGCCTCCTGCTGCACGAGTTCATTGGGGACCAGAAACCGCACAGCATTGTAGCTGAAGGTGACGCGCAGCCGGTCGCGGTCAGAGAAATCTCTCTCGTACGAAGTGGAGAATCCATCCGCATTTCCCCGATTGGTGAAGTTCTCAAGCACAGGCGGGTCCAGGTAGCGATCGGTGTGAAAGCCACTGCCACTTGCGGAAAAACGATTCTTCCCCGCGGTGTAGGAAAGCGCCGCAGAGCCGCCTAGGTTGGAAAAACTTCCACCGTCAGCTTCGAACTGGCCGTGAAACCCGCTGGGCACGTCCTTCGTGGTCGTGACTTCGATGATGCCGCCCAGCTTTCGCCCATACTCCGCGGGAAAACTCGCTGTCAGCACGCGCATGGACTCGACATCGTCCGCGTCGAACGGTGGCGCGAAGGCGGGCGAACGATTCTGTGTAAGCGGCAGGCCGTCGAAAACGTATTGCACATCGTACTCGGAGCCCCGCGGGTGCAGGATGCCATTTGCCTCGTAGAGCCATCCGGGTTGATCGTTTACGAGATCTGAAAGGCCGCGGCCGGGCTGCGCGGGCATGCTCTCATCAATCGTTTCGCGACCCAGGGAGTAAATCACTCCCGTTTGGCTTGGATCGACGAGTGTTGCGGAATCGTTTACCTGCACTTGTGTCGTGACCGGCGCAACGCCCAGCGTTATCGAAGCGCGCACGGGAACTTCCGAACGGATTTCGATCAGATTGCTCCAAGCCGCAAACCCTTGGGCATGCAAGCTCAGTCTGTAAACGCCGAAAGGCAAATCTTGCGCGACATAATGGCCATCCGCGGCGGTAACAAATGACCTTCTAAATTGGTTGGCTTCGCTGACGAGTTCGCCGGAAGGTGCTACGGCGGCGCCCTGTGGGTCATGTACTTCAATATGCAGCTCGCCGCGCACTCGCTGTGCTTGCGCGCTCAATACACAGAGAAAGAACAGCACCACCGTCGCGATCAATTGGAGAGTTTTCTTCACGAGCATGGCCTGCTGCTGACCTAGCGAAGACTGCGCAACCTGGTTTTCGCGCTTCGCCACGGTGTAACACACACCCCACTGGGAGAATGAACGTGCCCTCATTTTAACATGGCGCGCGTTTTACAACGTGAATTCACTGTGCTTGGCGGCTACAAGACGGCAACTCGCAAGTTGGTCGTCTTCAGAATTTGTGCTGAAAACTAGAAGTAAAACCAAAAGCGATGAGCGGAATAGTAAAAACTGATCACGAATTGTTGATGATGTTCTTTCAAGGCCCGGGTCGTGTCCGAGCCGTGAAGCTGATGTCTATGACCGGTACCACGCACCCTTGCAGCGGTGGCCAGCCGGGATCGGTCACCGCGTTCCGGCAGAGCGAGACAATCGCGTTATCGAATTGCGAGGGATCGACCGCACCATTCAATGCTTCCGCATAAACCGTGTAGCTGTGTCCTACCGCCAGACCATCGATCTCGTACGTGCCGTCAAATTGCGCAGGGCCGGGCGCAGTGCAACTCCAACCACCGAGTGTGGCCCCTACCGCTGCGCCGGTTGCGGAATCCACCGCGACGACCTGGGCCCCGAAAACTCCCGTTACGCCCGGAGGCGACGTGGGGAGCGCCAGTGGATTTGCCGGAAAAATATGTCCGGTGATCGATCCCTGATGTACCACATCTGACGGACCGGAATAGAGAACGCGCAATCCTGTGCGGTCATCGTCGCCTAGCGGTGCATCGGGTTGCTGCGCGGTCGGCCGCATTCCGCTGAATGTGCCGGGTGCCGGCGCAAAGGGAAACATAATTGCGGTCCAAACCGCCGAATGGCTGAAACCCAGAGAGTGTCCGAGCTCATGAGTCAACAGCGATTCGAAATCATAGGATTTTGGGTTCGCCGCCAGCGCTTGCGGAGTGGCGAAGGAAGTCCCTGAGTCGCTTGGATTGAAATAAATATCTGCGTCGAGGATTTGTCCGAGGTTTGTTGCCACGGCGCCACTGCCCACTTGGATTCCAAGGCGGTCGGTAGTGATCACGCGAGTGAACGCCAGCACACCCGGCGCAAAGGCCATGTCTACCTGATCAAGGCAGATTGAATTTATTCCGTCCGAGCCGCAGGCGTTCTGCGTGGCAGTACGCTTCAGTGGCGCGAGTGTAGCCGGAACTAACGTTGTTCCGCTTACTCCAGTCCAGACAGCCAACGATTGCGCGATCACCTGTTCGATTTCTTTCAGTTGGCCGCTCGCGGTCTGGTCCTGGGTCACAATGGTTACCGGATTCTTGCTCAGCGCGGTGCTCCATTGAAATGAAATGCTTGCCGCAGAAGTCAGCTCCGTCGTTCGAATGGGGCAGGTAGACCCGCCGGAGACGGAAACGGGCTGACGAACATCCGGTACAATCATGTTGAAAGAATAGGCTTGCGCCGCGGGCACACTCCATCCGCCGAAGAACAACGCAAAGATGCTGACGCAAATTCGTCTAACGCTTTTTTTCATTTTCCCCCTCCGATTCGGGCGTGCTTAGGGCGCTCTTTCTGCTAATGCCTTGCGAAGCTTTAATTGAAAGATCGCGACTGGCAGGTTTCGAATCCCGCCATGCCGAAACTGGCGCGTGCGAGGATCGAACACTGGCGCCATCGCCGAATCCTGCGTCACCGTTTCGATTCCTGTCGTGGCATCCCGCCGGATTCGAAAGGTTCCTTGTGACCATCCGAGCACGCGGAACGGCTCGCCTTCATGGCCCCAAAGGAAAATGTAAGCTTCTTCGCCTGGGCGAAACGCGGGCACTCCCTCGATTCGCGAATGCAGGTTTCCGACGCTGCCGCCAAGCATTCGAATGCTGACCACGCCCGGAAGCAGGCCCTTGTTCAGCTCAAGAGTTTCGAAACGCGTTTCCGTCCAGATCTCGCCGTTTTCCCAGCGGCTTTGCACTCCGAGGCAGCGCAGGCGTGCCACCGCAGTGGCCTGCCCCGCCAACTCTTCAAATCGCAGTCGTGAAAGCGTTGTGGCGTTTGCCACAACCGCTAGCAAGCCAAGCGCTGCAAGGAAAAGAATCCACAAGAATCGCCGCCGCTGTACAAAGCTCATTTCAATAGACCTCCAAAACGCCGCTCGCTGCAGTTTTGTCAAGATTGGTGTTCTGAATGAAAAGCGTGCGCGCGCCGGCCGCGGCGTTCGAAGGAACTTGCAGCGTGAGGTGGATGATGCCGAGCCCGGCGGGTTGTTTAGAAATCACTGCAACGTCACTGGGCCCGGACACTGTGTACGTCATGCTTGTGTCCAAGCCGCTCTGCGCGAAAATGCAAATGTCGGCTGTCGAAGTGCCGCTCGTGGGCCGGGGCAAGGGAATTGCACTCCCGCCCAATGTGCATGTGTTACCTGCGGTGACAAAGAGTCCCAGCGCACCGATATTCAGATCCAGGTCGTCGCCGGGTACGGAGATCCCTGCCGTAGTCGGTTCCACTACGATGATGTCTTTTCCTGTGGCGTTGAGAACTGCGCTACTGAGTGCGATGACTTCGTCGGAATGGTTCGGCGTGACGACGATCAGCGATACGACATTCGAGGCCGTGCCATTTGGATTTTGAATTTGTACCGAGACGTTGCCAGCGACGGCGACGTCGGCAACTGTTACCGGTGCGGTGCACTCCATCGAGGAGGTGCACGAAGTGACCCGCGCCGTGCCGCCGATCAACATTGCTGAACCCGGCCCCGGGCTGGAGGGGGAAAAACTATTCCCATCCACGCGCAGCGTAAAGCCCTGTGCGGCGCCAGCATAAACGCTGGACGGGTGCAGAGTAAGAATATTCGCGCCCGTGGAAATGGATACGTTTGCGATTCCGGATTGCGACGTATCGTCGCTGCTGACGGCTACGACCTGAAGTCCATTGGGAGTTGGCGGTGTGGCCGGGGCGGTGTAAGTCCCGAATGCGTCAATTGTTCCGCAAGCGCCCGGTGTCGAACACGCCGTGCCTTGCACCTGCCAAATCACGTTTTGATTGCTGGTTCCCAGCACCGATGTGGTGAAACCTTGCACGGCCCGCGGAGCCAGCGTGATCGTTCCTGGTTGCACGGAGACAAGCGCGTGATTGATAACCGTGATCTGCGCACTCCCGCTTTTTGTGGAGTCGACTGCGCTAACAGCGGTGACGCTCACAGGATTGGGCGATGGAATAGCGCCGGGTGCGATGTAGTCCACTTGCGGCGTCGTGGTGATGGTTACTGCCTGACAGGGATTCGAACCCACGACGCAAATCTGCCCGAATGTCGTGCTGCCTCCTGCAATTCCATTCACGTTCCAGTTCACGCCAGGATTCGAATTACCAAACACTTGCGCGCTCAGCGTGAGGCGATGATTCGCAGCCAGAGTTGCCGTTAGCGGCGAAACACTTACGGCGACCCCTGGTTGAATGGCAATCGTGGCTTGTGCCTTCTTCGAAGGGTCCGCCTGTGGAGTTACCGTCACTATTACGGTGTTCGGCGTTGGCGCTGTTTGGGGCGCGGTGAATGACGCGGGGTCCGCGATGGGAGTCCCTCCCGCCAATTGCGTTGTCACCACGCTCAATATCCCGCAGGAATTCCCACTGCAGCCCGGACCGCTGAGTGCCCAAATCAGCACCGCGCTGGGGCTCGAACCGGGAACAGGCGTCAAAGTTGCGACGATCGTTGCTGTACCGCTTGGAGGCACGCTGGAGGGAGCGGACAACTGCAACGAAAAATTACTGGTGATGGCCACCGCGGTGGAAACTTGTTTCGATGGGTCGGCAACACTTTGCGCGGTCAGCGTTGCGCTCGCAGGCGAGGGAAGAATCCTCGGCGCGGTGTAGTTCCCGCTCGCATCCACCGTTCCGCACCCGCTGGCGCACGCCGGGCCCGAGAGGCTCCAGCGGACAGTGCTATCCGGATGGGCGCTACTCGTCACGGTGGCGGAAAAAGCCTGTACGGCGCCAAGTTCAACGCTTGCGGAATTCGGCCCCATGTTCAAGGTGATGTCGCTCGCGACCGTTAAAGCCGCGCGACCTGATTTACTCGCATCAGCGTGGCTCGTCGCCGTGATTTGTACTGTCGCGGGGACTGGCAAGTCGATAGGCGCGGTGTACGCTCCCGCGGCCGTGATCGTTCCAAGTGTGGTGTTTCCTCCCGTTACGCCGTTCACACTCCAAATCACGGCGGTGTCGGTTGTGTTTGATACGTTTGCGGTGAAGCTCGTCTGGTTTCCGAGCAGAACCGACCCGGTCGAGGGATTTACGGCCACCACGATGGATAGAGGAGGTGGTTGCGGTGGTGGCTGCGATTGAATGTTTCCGGAACTGCAGCCAGAAGTGAATGCTCCCGCGGCGAGAATTGTGCTGGCCACAATTGTTTGCGTCCTGAAACTCTTTCCGTTGCCGAGCGAGAGGGGCCGCATGCCAACCTAAAAGCAGGCAAAGGGCCAGCGAAAAAGAAGGAGTAGGGGATAGGGATTAGGCTGTAGGCTTCGGGAATTGATGTGCGCGAAGCTACGTCGAATCAGTAGATTGCAGGATTACGGGAGTCGAGCCACACGGGATGTTCGACTGCGGATTCGATGGGGCGTGATTCACCTTAGCGTGTTTTGTTCTGAATTGGAACCAGAGTCCCGGACGGCTGTTTCACATTGGGACCGCCGCCCGGTGCAAATTGCCGCGTTGACTTCCTGGGCCTATCCTCCAATAATTCGCGCATGCCACGCCCAGATGCTGTCCGCCGCGTGAAGAGCTACTCCGCCGCTGACGGCTACGTTTATCAGTACTATTTTTTCGAAGGAAATCGCGCGCACCGCGGCATTGATCCCGGTGGGGAATTCACCTATGCCGTTTCGACTGATCGGCGGTCCGCTTTTCCCTTCACGATCTTTGTGAAGCAGTCCGCACTGGATGCCTGGGCCAAGCAAAACGGTCGCTCGCTGACGAGCAGCGAGGAATACGCCGTCGCCAAGATGCGGCTGTTCCAGGCGTTTGACGAAGGTTCGGTCCAGGCTCCGGCGGAGGGCCAGCAGCCCGGTGAAGTTCTCGTTGATGAATCCAACCTGGAAGAGATGCTCGGGCGATTGGGCATCTGACCCACAGAAGTTGCAAGCTTCCGAAATCGCCATTTCGCAGTGAACCAATCGCCGGGTTACGGCGTCTAGTCAGTTGTGCGGAGAATGCAGGCGTTCGAAACTGGCGCGGGATGTTGAGTAGCGTGCGCCCGAACTGGAAATCTTATGCAGGAGCTGGCTCTGGTCCAACCAGGTCGCACGATTGATCGTTTTGCGGTCGCTAACAAAGTTGACCGCTCTACGATCTCGCAGGACGAGGAGGATGAGCTGGCGCACGAGGCAGCCAAGGCTGACACAAGGCGCGAGTTCGAGGAGCGCCTTGCCGAGTGGGGGCCGCTCGCTTACCGCGTGGCGCGCGGAGTCTTGCGCAACAGCGCGGATGCGGAAGATGTCGCACAGGAAGCTTTGCTGCGCGCGTATCGGCAGTTCGATCGGCTGCGTGACCGCAACCGCTTCCGCGGCTGGCTGGTTCGAATCGCGTTTCGAATCGCGCTGGACCGTTTGCGGTCTGGGAAACGCCGTGAATTACGCGACACGCTTTGGTCACAACCGGAGCATCAGCCGCGCGCTGCGAATGCCGAAGACATTGCCGCTTCGAACGAGTTCCAGGTGCATCTCGATCGCGCACTCGCGGAGCTGCCGGAGAAATTGCGCCTTGTACTTTTGCTTGCAGCAATGGATGGACACACGATCGATGAGATCGCGGCCCTCCTCGTCATTCCTGTTGGCACGGTGAAGTCTCGAATATTCCTTGCTCGAAAGAAGTTAGCGGAGAAGCTGCGATGCCATGCAAACACTATAAGAACGCGTTAATCGAGATGGCGGCTTCTGGCGTTGAACCCCAAGGCGAACTGCGCGCGCATCTCGCGGGCTGCGCCGATTGCCGCACCGCGTTCGAACAGGAACAAGCTCTCTTTTCTTCCATCGATGCTGGCGTGCACGTTACCGCCAATGCCGAAGTGCCGGTTTCACTTTTGCCTCGCATCCGGGCCGGGCTTGACACGGAGGTCGCGCCCAATCGCAGTTGGGCCACCAACTGGCTGGTTCTGGCCTGTGCTGCCGCTATTTTGGCTGCATTTTTCGTCGCCCGCGTAATCCAGCACCCAGACGTCCAGCAGTATCGGCCGACAACTACGGCGCACACGAATCCATCCGCTCCGGCGGTCCCGCCTGCACAAGAGCAGCCGAAAACCTCTGAGCTGGCTACGAACAATGATTCGCACTCGCGACCACAGGGCTTCATCTCAAGAAATCCTCAGAAGCGCGGATTACCATCTGCTTGGAAATCGATGCCGGAAGTGCTGGTCCCCCACGATCAGGAAATTCTGCTGGCCGAGTATGCAGAGCAGTGGCATCTCCGCAAACGTGCTCCGCTTGTCGCTCAAGATTCCGACGCAACAATCCTGGCGCCTTTGCAAGTTGCGCAGATCCAAATTGCGGAGCTTGACGTCAAGCTCTTGGCGGATGAGCACGCGCAATGAGTTCCGCAAACGGGTTTAAATACCAGAACGATTCGAATCATCGAGGAGGAATGCTATGAGGAGATTGTCCTATTTGGCTTTGCTGGGTGCGCTTTGTTTGCCTGTGCCCCAACTGCGCGCGCAGGAAAAACCCAAGGCCGAGGAACGCGCAAAAGTTTCCGTTCCAATCAAGGTGCAAATCGTCTTCACTGAGTATGACGGCGACAAGAAAGTTTCCAGCATGCCTTACGCGTTCACGGTGATTAGCGATGAAAAATTTGGCGGAAACTACTCAACCAGTCTTCGGACGGGCATCCGCGTTCCCATCGAGACGGACGGCAAGGATCAGAAAACTACCTACATGGACATCGGATCCAATATCGATTGTGGGATCAGGTCCGAGGACGATGGCCGTTTTCATCTCTACTTGATTTTTGACCGGTCGGCACTCTATCCCAATAAATCCGGCGAGGGTGAGCGGCTCGTCGCCAATCCGAATGGCCAGCCGGTGGTGCGCCAATTTAGAACGTCCGAGAATCTGATTTTGAAGGATGGACAAACATCGGAAAACCTCTTATCCACTGATCCGCTCAACGGCCATACGCTGCGCGTTTCCGTTACGATCAACGTGCAGAAGTAACAGAGCGCACCGCTCAGCTCTTTGCAAGAACTGCCGTAAGCGCTGAAATCAATTCCGGATGGGAGAACCGATAACCCGCTTTTTCCAAAGAACTTGGCAGGACGCGCTGACTGGATAACAGCAGCGCGTCGGCCATTTCGCCCAACGCGACGCGTAGCGCAAACGCGGGAGCAGGGAAGATAGATGGCCGATGCATGGCCTTGGCAAGCGCGTTTGTGAATTCTGCGTTTGGCAATGGTTGCGGCGAGACGACATTTATCGCGCCTCGCAGTGAAGTTCTTTCAATAGCGAAGCGCAAGATTCCGACTACGTCTTCGAGCGCTATCCAAGACATCCACTGCTTCCCGGAGCCCAGCTTTCCGCCGGCTCCAAATTTGAAGGGCAGCATCATTTTCGGGAGCGCGCCGCCGCGCGCCAGAATGATTCCGAACCGCGCAAGCACTACACGAATCCCGATTGCCTCGGCCTTCAGCGCTTCTGCTTCCCATTCTTGAGCGACGCCTGCAAGAAAATCCTCCCCCGGCTTGCTCTCCTCTGTTAGCGCTTCGTCACCGCGATTGCCGTAAATGCCGATGGCGGATGCGGACACCAGAACGCTGGGCCGTACATTCATCCTCGCGAGAGCGTTGACCAACGCGCGCGTTGTTTCGATCCGGCTCGAGCGCAGCAGCGCTTTCCTCTGCGCGGTCCATCGTCCGCCCGCAATCGATGCGCCCGCGAGATTCACAACCGCGTCTGGGCCAACGCCTGCGCCTCCCAATTCTCCCGTCGCCGGATTCCATGCCACATCAAATCCATCTTTCGTGCCACTGCCAACAGAGCTCTCTGGCCGAACCAGCCGGCACACGGTGTGACCATCCCGTGCCAGCGCGTGCACTAACGCTGTTCCCACCAGTCCTGTTGAACCCGCCACCAGAATCTTCATCTTTTCCTCTTCGCTCGTTTGTGCGAGTTGCGGACAAAAGATTAGTTCCTTTCACGCTACGCAACCCATACTCCGCGGTCAAGCAATCGAAACTGTCAAATTTTCTGGTTTGGATGAAAACACCGAATCCTTCGCCGGCGCATCCGGTTTGCAGAACGTAAGTCGGCGTAAGGCTCGCCCGTCTCAGGTGCATTCCGCCTACTCTTGACGAAATTGCGGCAGGCTCCGCCTGTGTTGCTGGCCCCCCCAGGCAACGCGGGTTACAATTCCTCTGTGCCACCTGTCTCACAAACGATTCGCGTGAAGGCCCTGTTTTTCGGCCGCCTCAAGGAACTTGCCGGTCGCGCCGAGGAATCTACAGAGTTGGCAGACTCTGCGACAATCGAACAGCTTTTTGCTGGGTATACATCGCGCCATCCAGAACTCGCGAAATACCGATCCTCCGTTGTTGCTTCACGCAATCAGGAATTCGCCGCTTGGGATACGCCGCTCTGCTCCGGCGACGAAGTCGCGTTTCTCCCGCCCGTGAGTGGCGGCTGAAGCATCAAGATGGCGACACTTCCACACGATGACATCTACAAGTTGGTGCGCGAACCCATCAAGATGGAGGCGTTGGTCCGACACGCGCGTGCGCCCGAAGACGGCGCCGTCGTCACTTTCGACGGGTTCGTCCGCAACGAGTCCCACAATCGCGCGACTCTCTATCTTGAATATGAAGCCTACGAAACCATGGCTATCGCCAAAATGCGAGAGATCGGCGCGCAGATCCACGAAAAGTATCGAATCCATCGTGTCGCCATGGTCCACCGGCTTGGACGCCTCGAAATCGGCGAAACCAGCATATTCATAGCCGTCAGTGCGCCGCACCGCGCCGCTGCTTTTGACGCGTGCCGCTTCGCCATTGATACTCTCAAGCGCACAGTGCCGATTTGGAAAAAGGAGTACTTTGCAGACGGCGCGGTTTGGGCCGACGGCGAACTGCCGCCCGCACCTGCGGCGACACCGCGGGCGAAACCTGCATCTTAACTCCCAATGTCGAGTACCTTCATTCACGCGAAGCGAGTCTTGTTTCTAGCCGCTGCTGCATTCTGCTGCGCTGCGCTGGCATTTTCACAGGACAAGCCCGACCGTCCTCCGTGGGCGCAAAAGCCTAAGACCAATTCGAAGTCGAAGTCGAGCACTGGTTCCACCTCTACCACGGCACCGTCCGCGGCTCCCGACGGCGAACCCGGCAAAATCGTCCAGCCCACAGCGGCTGACCCGGTAGAAGATCCGCAAGATCCTGCCGCGCAACGTGGGCGCATTAAGGTCAACGTAAATCTCGTCAACGTTCTCGTTAGTGTCCTTGACGAAAAAAATCGTCCCGGGCCGGACCTTCCCTTGGAAGCATTTCAACTTTTCGAAGAAGGAGTGCAGCAGAAAATCGACAGGTTTGAGTCGGAAACTTCTCAACCACTGGATCTGGCCCTTATGATTGACGCCAGCCTCAGTGCGCACAAGGAGATGACCTTCGAGCAAGAAGCCGCCGCGCATTTTATCCGCCAGGTGCTGCGCCCGGGCGATCGCCTGTCAGTTTTTTCGTTTGATGAAGACGTGCGTCAGCTTGCCGCGTTTTCCGATAATGTTGCCGAACTGCAGGTCGCTGTCCGCAAAATTCCTCCGGGAGCAGGCACATCGATTTACGACGCTGTGCTGCTCGGCGCTCGCGCGCTCGAGCGCCGTGGAGATTTCCGCCGTCGCGTCATCATTCTCGTAACCGACGCTGGCGAAACCACCAGCCGCACCGATTTCGATGCCGCTCGCAAGGAAGCCGTTCGCTCCAACGCGCTCCTCTACACCATCGTCATCCGCCCGGTGAAAAACGAAAGCGGCCGCAACACTGCCGGCGAACACGCCCTGGAAACCATGACTGACACGACTGGCGGTGCCATGTTCTACCCCGACACGCCGCAAGAGCTGGGCGCCATCTTCGATCGCATCGACCGCGAACTGCGCACACAGTATCTCCTCGCGTACTATCCCACGCCGCGCGGCCCGGCCAGTACCTACCGCTCGATCGTAGTCACGGTTACCCCAGACGGATACCACGTTCGCCACCGCAAGTCCTACCTCACCGGCCCGCAGTAATTCTTCAGCTCTGTCGTGGCGGCGGAATCTGTCACCCGCGCTATTGAGTAGGAGGAGAACTCGGAGTGCTTGCAGGCAGAGGCGTGCTTCCTGAGTGAGGTGGCAGCAGGGCGCGGATGCGATTGCGATCTCCGTGCGCCGATTCGGTGTGAGCGAGAATTTCCTCCGGCGTGAACCAGAAGCGTTTCAACTCTTCTTGACTGTGGAGTTTGGTCTGGTCGTTGAAGTGCGGAGAAGTAGGGTTTTCTGATTCGCCGTAAGGCAGCAAGCTCCAGATGATCTTTGGATTCCTTTCGATGACGACCATAGCGTGACCCCAGCCATCGTTGGCGTGTACTTTTCCGTCCTCAAGCGTAGGTCCGTCGTCGGGATGAAGAACGTCATAGAGGCCCGTGCCACCGAGAGGGAAAGTTCCACCGCGGTCCACGACATTGACTTCTCCCCATGGGATTTCGGTCTTACCGAACTTTTTCTCCATTCGAACCAGAGCTTCTTCGAGCGCACGGCGTGCCAACGCTTGTTCTTCGGCAGAATCGACTTGAATGGTTTTCCGGGAATAATCGTTAAAGCGCGAGAAGAGTCCTTCCGAGAACATGTCCTTATAAGTGAGGCCCCAGAAATAGATGTACGAGTAGGCGACAGAATCTGCAGCAGAGCGATGATTCCAGGTCTTCAGGTAGGCGAGAGCGCGATTCACGCGTGCATCACTACTTGGCTCGCGCACGTACGCGCGCGACAGCAGCGGGACGATAGTGTCTGCGGAGAGCAAATACGTATCGAACACAAGAGCCTTCATATCATTCGCCGTGAATTTCTTGTTCTGCGTGAGCACTTGGAAAAGCATTTCGCCGCGAGCATTTAGAGCCTCTTCACCTGCATTCGCCTTAGGAGTGACTTGAAGGTAGTAGGGCTCGGGGTCCACGGGCTTCAGGCCGGAATTCTTGGTGGCCACCCACGGAGGATTGTTGCAGTTCTGCAGAAAACCGCTGGGAGGATTGAGAAGCTGGGGGTTCTCTTCAAATGGCAGATAGGAAATCCACTCGGTTTCCTTGATCCATCCAGGAACGGGCTTCGTCCAATCGAAGCCCAGGGCGCGCCGAGGAACAGTGGCGTTGTGGACCCAGTAGATATTCTGAGAATCCGAAAAAAGGAGGTTCCAGCGCAGTACCCACTGGTGACCCAGGGCAGCCTTGAATTCCGAAAGACTTTGAGCCTTCATAAGCAAATACATGCCGGTTGAGTAGTTGACGCCGTCTGCATTCGGGAGTTTCACGGAGTAGGCCCGATTGTTCTTCGCCTCGAATTTCACGATTGGGCCGTGATGCGTGTAGAAAAGAGGCAATGTCTCCGATTCCATGCCGTGTGCCCCAAGGAAACGAAAGGTCTCGTGCTCTACGCGAATGTCCTTCCATTCCCCTTCGTAGAAATATTGGAGATGATTCGCAGGATTGGTCTTTTCTTCGTAAACATCAGAGATGTTTGGACGATTCCAAGTCGCGGACCAAGTGACTTTGTCATTGAAGCCATCCAGGAAGAATGGGCTTCCAAACCAACTTATTCCTCCGACGTTTAATTTGCCGGGAGTGATGAGATGAGCTTCGTAGTTCTGGAAGCGATTCGCCCAAGGCATGTGACTGTGCTCGACGTGGATGATGTGGCCGTCCGAGGATAGTGAGGGTGAGATAGCCCACTGGTTTGAACCAAACTGGGGAAACTTGTAGGCTTTGGCGCCCATCTTCTGCAGAGCGTCGTGAATGCTGTAGAAGCGAAGGTAGTTGCTTCGTTCTAGCGCTTCGATGTCTTCGGGAGCAACAGAATCGATCCAAGCGGGAATACTCGCTCGGTGCGAGCGAATATATTCATTCACGCCGCGTGCAAATGCAGAGAGGATTTTGTAGACAGTGGGATCCATTTTGTCTCTGTTCTGGATGACGTCTTGTTTGGTACGTAGGAGGCGTTGCAGATAATCACCGCCCCAGCGATATTCGTAGGGGATGTACGTGAGAACGCCGTCCCCCAGGGCGTCGCGGCCGAGAACTTCGGCGCGGCGTCCCTGTGCGTCGCGGTATTGAATCATCATGCGCTCCAAGTGATCCTCGGCCTGGGCGTACCCATAACCGAAAAAGGTCGCCTCCTCTGTTTCGCCGACGATGTGCGGTACTCCGTAGTTGTCGCGGTAGATGGTGACTTTCTGAAGGAGTGGATCCGGGGAACGAACAGCATTCGGAAAAACAAGAACGCTAAGACACAGAAAGACGAAGGAGCGACGACACATGGTTCCTCGAACCCCCATCTAGGCGGTCTTCGCGGCCCGTGAAAATCCGCAAGGTCAAATACTGAAAAAAACTAAAGTCAAGGGGATCTCTTCCGGCAACGATTCCGGTAAAGGCAAACTCAATTTCAGACAGCCGCAAAGGCTAGACGTCAATTGCCGTGCAGCGACAAACCCCTTGCATTGTCGCCGCTACCTGCTCAAAAACAGAGGCGCCAAATAATCGTTTAAGCGCTACGAAAATGCAACGGGGAACTATAGTTAAATCAAATACATATATTTAGAGTGGCAGCGTCTCCGGTACGCCGTTGGCATGCCCGAATTGCTCTCTTGTGTACTCGCAAGAGTCAGCTCCCGTTTTTTCAAGGCAGTACTTCGGAGGGCGCCCAATTTCCTCAATGACTAAGGCTTATCTCACCGGCCCGCAGTAATTCTTCAAATAGCGCTTCGATCACCCCATGCGTCTTTGCTTTTGGTATTGCTCCCACGGAGGAATCCGTGAAAGTTCAGTGTGCCATGCACCACTTAGGGCAACTAAGGCTCAATCAAAGGAAGCGCGCTTGCCAGTTGCAAGTCGATCAGCATTTGAACGCGCCGGTCGAGTTGATAAAACAGCGCCGTGCCCTTGGCCGTCAGCGTCTTCCGAAATATGGGGATGTATTTAATCCGGAGTTGGACCACGGATTCATCCACCGCGAGCCATCTCTTCGAAATGCTGTCGGCCTGCTCCTCCGTCAAGTTTGTGGTCTGCAGGTACTCTTTGATGAGAGCGTATTTCGTGTCGTTGATCTTCACCAATTCGTTTACGTATTGGTCGTAGGTAGGCCAGAACTTTTCTGCTTCGGCGTCCGTCAACTTCATGTTGGCGGCAATAACTTGCTTTCGGTTGGACCGCAGGTCTGACCTCAGCATGGCGATCTCTTGATCGATGGAAGATGCGTCCCCCCGGGCGGCAACGGGTTGCGCGGTCTGCGCTGCGACATTCTGGGCAACCAGTGCCTCGCCCGCGAATAGAAACCCACTCAGGACTAAAGCGGCTAACATGTTTTTTTTGATCATCTGATCTCCCATTTCACGACAGCGAAAACCACCTTCAGCACCGGTCGAGTTTGGCCATGCGGGCAGTCATTGGTGTTCGCCGATTAGGCTCCCACCCAAAGCCGAGGAATTGGTGGCCAACGATCCGGGTGTGACTCGCGCACATAATATATTGGCAGTTCCCACCAGGTGACACTGTCACTTTTGACAGGAAGGCACGCTTTGTCTGCTGGTTGAATGATTGGATAAACCTGCCTCCTTGCGCCCGTCTTGGAAACACGCAGTACAGCGACACGAGCGGTATTTATCCGAGGGTTCTCCAACCCGGCTTGCCGCTAATGATAAAATGAGGAAGAATTTCGCCAGTGCGGCTCTGCGCCAAGGGCAACCTCACCATAACCCTATGACCAAGAATTATCTCGAAGTCGTATCTGAAATTGCCCAGGAAGCCGGACGAATCCTGGTGGAAGAATTGTCGCGTCCGCTGGACCTTGCGTACAAAGGCGACGAAGTGGATCTCGTCACGCAAGCGGACAAGCGTTCGGAGCGATTCATCGTCGAGCGGCTGACAAAATATTTTCCCGAGCACGCCATCGCTGCCGAAGAAGGCACCGGGCATGAGAGCACTTCGGCTTCGGAATTTCGCTGGCACGTTGATCCGCTGGATGGCACCACGAATTTCGCCCATGGCTATCCTTGTTTCTGCGTTTCGATTGCTCTTGCTCAGCGCGATACGCTTCTTGCCGCGGCGGTTTTCAATCCGTTTTACAGCGAGCTTTTTACCGCGGCGCGCGGCGAAGGGGCTACCTTCAACGGCAAGAAAATTCACGTTTCCAAGAACGCCACGCTCTCGACCAGCTTGCTTTGCACCGGTTTTCCGGTGCGCAACCGAAAGCTCAGCCAGAATCTTCAATTTTACGGCGACTTCACGCAGCATTCTCATGGAGTGCGACGCGATGGTTCCGCCGCGCTCGATCTCGCCTCTGTCGCTGCCGGACGCTTCGAAGGGTTCTGGGAATTCGGCTTACAGAAATGGGACACCGCAGCGGGGGTCCTGCTGGTCGAAGAAGCCGGCGGCAAAGTGAGCGATTTTGCGGGGAATCCTTATCAACTTGGTGGTCCCATCATCCTCGCCACCAACGGGCTGATCCACGAAGAGATGCGCGCTATGGCGATGGAAATCTCCCGCCGGGCGCCTGCCACGACCCTTCCATCACCCGCAAAGCCTTGAAACGTTTCGTCTTTGCGCACTAATTCCATCCTAATGTCCGGCTTATGACTTCCTTACGTTTCGAACGCTAGCATTCCGAGGCAACGAAGCAGCACTCTGCACCTGCCAAAGGCGCACTTTGTTTCACCAATAATCGATTGCCATGCATTTGCTTAGGAGAGAGAAATGCGTGCGTTCAAATATGTTGTGAGTCATTTCCATGTCCTATTTGCTGTATTGCTTTGCGCCAGCATCGTTCCAACTCGTCTGCTGGCAGACGACCAAGATTCAAACAACCCGTCGGCGAAATCTGCACCGGCAAAGTCCGATTCCCCCGGTCCACTCACCGAGCGCGAGCGCTGGATGCTGGACCGGATGGAGCAGCTTGAAAAGCGCGTCGCCGAGCTTGAGGCGAAGGGGAATCCATCCGCTACGCAAGCTGTGGAAACGGGAGCACTACAACCAGCTCCTGCCAGCGTGACGAGTGTTACCCCGGCTGTGGCAAATGCCGTTAGTCCGACGGCAGCTGTGGCTTCGATGAAATCGCAAGAGCAGTTGCCGGCCGGGAAGCCAAAGAAGGCGGAGCCCTTCGCGTTTGCGGATTTCACCTGGCTGACGGGAAGCGCCCGCACCAAAGAGCTGGCCATGGACACCAAGTTCTTTACGCCGGAAATCAGAGCCGATGTCGACTACGTGTATGACTTTGCCCATCCGAAAGACGACACGATCGGAGGATCGAGCGAAGTCTTCAGATCCAGTGAAGTCCAACTGACGCAGCTCGGCGTCGGAGGCGACTTTCATTTCGATAATGTTCGCGCCCGCTTGATGACGCAATTCGGTCTGTATTCGGAGACTACGTCGCGCAATGACGCCAGCCCCTCGCGCGGACAATGGAATCTGGCCGATGCTTACCGGTATATCTCGGAAGCCTACGGCGGCTACCACTTCAATGCGCTGCATGGAATCAATGTGGACGCTGGAATTTTCATGTCCTATGTGGGTTTGTTCAGCTACTACCAGTTTGACAATTGGGCATACCAGCCGTCGTATGTTTCATCGAACACACCATGGTTTTTCAACGGCGTTCGCGTCCAGATTTTTCCGACCGAGCACTTGAAGATCGAGCCGTGGTTCACGAATGGATGGCAATCCTACGGGCGATTCAATAGCCGGCCCGGCGTGGGAGCTCAGATTCTCTGGCGCCCGAATGGCTGGCTATCCGTTCTCGGAAATCAATACATGCTCGGCGAAGACGCTCTGAACACGCCGGGCCGTGTGCGCTATCACACGGACGACAGCATTCAGATCAAGTACTACGACAACAAAGAGCGGTTTCTGGATAAGGCGGCCTTCTCACTCACTGGCGACATGGGATGTGAGCATGGCGGCGGCGTCAGCTGCGCCGGGAATTCTGCAAAGGGGCCGAAACAGAGTTTTCTCGGCTACATGTTTTACAACCGGCTGTGGTTCGACAACGACAAATACGGTCTGACGATAGGTGGTGGCCAAATCAACAATCCCGGGCGATACTTGGTTTTGTTGCCGCCGATCAACGGTGCGACGGCGGCTTCCGGCACACCCTACTTCACCGAAAATCCCGGCGATCCGTATAAGGCCTGGGATGTGTCAGGGACTTTTGACTGGATGCCGAGTCAATACATTACGTTTCGTTGGGAGTACAACCATCGCGCAGCGAACGTGCCTTATTTCTCCGGCTCCGGAGGTGTAACTCCGCCGGGCGGAAACTCAGGCACGGCTGGTTCCTTCGTCTGCCTCAACGGATTCACAACCTGCAACGGTTCACCGGCAAATACCTGGTTCCCGGATCTACGCAAGATGGAGAACCGTTTGACCATGGCCATTCTCGTCAAATTCTGAATCTTGCGCAGCGAATCTCGACGGTATGTGGATTCACGGTTTCGCACGAGACTGTGACTGTTCCATCCGCGCGAGCTAAGCCGTAGAATATTGTTTATGGCAATCAAGAAAGCCAAAAAAGTCGCCAGCCCTAAGAATCACCCCATGGTGAAAATGCAATCGAGCCCAAACGCGAACGGCTTTGCCGAAGCTGCAGCGGGCTTGGCTGAGATCGGAAAAGGGTTTTACGCGCGTGGTTGGGTTTTGGGTACCAGTGGAAACTTCAGCTCCGTAATTTCCCGTGAGCCACTGCGCCTGGCCATCACCTCGACGGGCTTGGACAAAGGCAGCCTTACGCCAGCCCACTTCCTCGAGATGGACAATGCGGCCAATGTCGTCCGCGGCGATGGCCGCCCGTCCGCGGAAGCTCTGCTCCATCTCGCCATTGTGCACGGCGTGGAAGCTGGCGCAGTCTTGCACACGCATTCGGTATGGAGCACGGTGCTTTCCGGTTCGCATGCTTCACAGGGCGGTATTGCCCTGGAAGGATTCGAAATGCTCAAAGGGCTGGAAGGCGTTCGAACGCACAAGCATCGCGAATGGCTCCCGATTCTCGAAAATTCGCAGGACATGGTCGAACTCGGCGACCACGTTTCGAAAATACTGAGCGCTAGTCCCGGCATCCATGGATTTCTTTTGAAGGAACATGGGCTCTATACTTGGGGTGCGAGCTTGCAGGAAGCCAAGAGGCATGTTGAAATCCTGGAGTTCCTGATGGAAGTTTTGGTTCGCTCAGGCGCTGCGCAAACTGCGTGATTCCCGCGCCGTTCGAACACGGAGCTGATCGCTATGGCCGTTCTCCGAATTCCTGATGAAAACCGTTCGCTCCGAGAACACGAGGAAGTCCGCGATTACCTCGCCGGGATTGGCATTGACTACGAGCGATGGGAGTCTGCAGCAGAATTGCCGAGCGATGCCACTGCCGAGCAAGTCCTGAGCGCCTACAGCCCGCAAGTCGAAGAGCTCAAGCGCCGAGGCGGCTACGTCACCGCCGATGTGATCGACGTGAACGCCGATACTCCTGGTCTAGACGCCATGCTCGCAAAATTCAACATCGAGCATACTCACGACGAGGACGAAGTCCGCTACATCATTGCCGGCCGCGGTCTGTTTCATATTCATCCACAAAAAGGTCCGGTAGTCGCAATTGAAGTCGAAGCCGGTGACCTGATTCGCGTTCCGCGCGGCACTCTGCACTGGTTCGATCTTTGCGGGGATCGCCGGATTCGCGCCATTCGCCTCTTTCAAGACAAATCCGGCTGGACGCCCAAGTACACGAGTAGCGGCGTGGATCGGAATTACGAACCTGTTTGCTGGGGCCCCCGTTACATTCCTCCGCAAACAGTGGCGAAGTAGCCCGCGTGCCTCCGATCGACGCCTCCCAAATTTGCGTCATTCTTCTCGATATCGAAGGCACCACAACCTCCGTCGATTTCGTTTACAAAACGCTCTTCCCATATGCGAGCCGCAAGCTGGAATCGTTTTTTAAAGAGCACGTTCGAGATCCAGAAATTCAATCCTTAATTCAGGATCTCCAAGTGCAACACGATGCCGATGAGCGCAGCGGCCTCAATCCCCCTGATTGGTTGGACCATTCCGAAGAAACCCGGCTGCAGTTAAGTGTTACCTATTGCCAGTGGCTGATTGCCCGGGACAGCAAGTGCACTCCACTGAAGTCTCTTCAGGGGAAAATCTGGCAGCAGGGATTTGCGAGCGGGGAATTGCACGGCGAAGTCTATCCCGATGTGCCCGCCGCTTTCGAACGCTGGCGCCGCCAGAAAAAAATCATCTGTATCTATTCGTCCGGAAGCGTTTTGGCGCAGCAACTCCTGTTCCGCACTACGCTTTCCGGCGATTTAACATCCTACATCTCCGTATTTTTCGACACCCGTGTGGGGCCCAAAACAGAAGGGGCAAGCTATCAGAAAATCGCCGCTTCGTTTTCGTTCGCTTCGCAGCAGTTTTTGTTCATCTCTGACGCTCCAAAAGAAGTCGAAGCCGCGCAATCCGTGGGGATGCAAGCCTTGCTCTGTGTGCGTGGAGAGAACTCATCCCCAGCGACCGCCGCGGTGGGAGTGATTCACGATTTTGATGGAGTTCTTTCGGAATAGAAAGTCCGCCCTCACGCAGAGGGCGGACCCTACCAGAGAATCTAGGAAAGGAGGAGCTACTTACTCTGCCACTCCCCGTATAGCTTGGTAATCGCCGGCCCGATTGTGAATCCCCAGGCGAAAACAGGGAAGTTCTTGAACTTTTCCGGCACCACGTAGCGGTGTTGAGCCTCCTCCACGGGAACTCCGGCTTTGTACATTTTCTCTGCCTGGCCCGCGATGTCATCGAACACTTCGCGGATCGTTGCGATGCCTTCCTGTCCACAAACCTGCCCATGACCCGGTGAAAAGATCGTGTCCTTATCGAACGCCGCGAATTTTTTCAAGGTGTCGCGCCAACCTGAAACCGTGGCTTTCTCGTCGAAACACACTGGATACCACCCGTTGAATAGCAGGTCGCCGGTGTACACCACGTTCTGATCAGGAACGCGCACCACCATGTCTGTTCCCGAATGCCCCGGGTAAGACTCGATCACCGCCGTCAGGCCACCAAGGTCAATCGGCATGGGCAGCTTCGCCGGATCGATCGGATGATTTGGCAATGACAGTACGCTGGCATTTGCAATTTGGAAGACTCCCGTTATGGCATTCAGGTCACTTTGCGCGTGCGCTCGTTCCGTATCAGATTTCGCATCTTTGATTCTCTTTTCAAAAGATCCGAGAACCGACTCTTTGTCCGCTCCCTGAAGTGGAGTGTAACTGTCTATGATGCGCTTCGCGGTTGTGGCGTGCGCCCAGAGCGGCACGCCGTTCGCGCCGTAAAACGAATTTCCCATCGAATGGTCGAAGTGGTAGTGCGTATCGAGCGCGCCCTTCACAGGCACCTGGCTTACCATCCGTAACGCATCCATCTGAAATGCTGCGCCCGCAGGCGTTGTGAATCCCTCGATCAGCAACGCGGCATCTTTTCCAACCAGGAAGCCGCCATTGCAAATGGTCGTGTTGCCCTTCGTCGGATCGGAGATCGTGGCATAAAGCCCGTTACCGATCTTTCGAACCGCCGCGAATCCCTTGTCCACCAGCGGCGTTTGCGATACACGCGAGTCGCTCGCCAATTCAGCGGCTAGCGTCGGCAGGGGAATCAGCTTGGCTACCGCGTAAAACGCTCCAAAACAGGATGTCTTGGCGAGAAAGCTACGCCGCGAAAACGGCAGCGAGTCGGCTGTTTGACGCTTGTTCCCGCTATTCGTGGCTGCACAGCTTTTCTGATTTATCTCGATCATAGTTCCTTCCAGGAAATGAGAGGTTCAATCAATTGTCGGCATCCCGAGAAGGCGTTATTCTAGCAGCACCGCGATGCGCTTTGCTTTGGCTCCGCCCCCTTCTAAAATATACTTCAGTCGAACTTCGTCAAGTAGCTAGGGAGGCCATTCAAGATGATTAGAATTTCAAGTCTTGCGGCTTTGGCATGTGGGCTGACGCTCGCCGCCTCTTTGCAGGGGCCGAGGCAAGATGCCGCTCGCGACGCGTGCATTGAGCGTTGTGTGTCGCAACCCCAGGACGCTGAAGTGCAGCGGCAGGAAATCGTCAGCCTTGAGAAGGAAGCCGCGCGCGCCATCCAGCTCAACAGCAGTACTTTTTTTCATCGCGTTTACAGCGATGAATTTGCTGGCACACTCTCTCATGGGCAACAGATAAACAAGTCGCAGTGGATTGCGGCGGTCGAGTCCCCTTTGGTCAAGCGCGCATCCTTCAACGTCTCCGATATTAAAGTCCGCATCTTTGAAGACACCGCCGTAGCGACCTGCCTCTGGTCCTCGCGATTCACGGTCAACGGCCAGCAACTGAGCAGTCAGATTCGCGCGATTCACGTTTACATCAATACCCCTAATGGTTGGCACGTAATCTCCGGGCAGACGACCAACCTTCCTCCCGACGTGCAGCAACCGCTGTAGGATTTGCCAATTTCAACCGTCGCGTAGTGAGTCATTAGGCAGGAAGCACTTCTAATCGCCACGTGGATTCAGTCTCCAACTCAAAAGTGGGCTGCAATGCTAATTCTCGAACCCCGAAACACATAGATTCCACCCTATTGGGGAAGACCGACGCGCCGGACGAGATCCTGCCAACGCGGATCGGGGCGCAAGCTGTCGAACATCGGCATTGTAAGCTCAATGATCCGAAATACCCGTTGCTGATAAGCTTCCTCAAAACACTGGAAGGCGGAAGTTTGGTCGCCGAGGCCCACATGGACGACGGCGATGTCAAAGGGGGAAACATACTTTTGCTGGGACATGGCCTTCAGTTCCTCGAGGATCTCTAGCGCCTTCGCTTTCTCGCCTGTCAGCGCGTACGCACGGCCCAGTAGCGCCCTAAAATGCGGCCCTTGCGAAAGACTCACTGCCTTTTCGAGTTTCGCGATTGCTCCCGAAAGGTCGCCTTTTTGCTCCATAGAGAGTGCGAGAAACCACAAAGCGTTGGCATAATGAGGTTCGATTTCCAGCGCCTTCTGACATTGCGCTATCGATTCGTCGTACCGGCGCGCCCGATAAAGTATCAGTCCAAGATGGCCCATATACACGAGCGAGATCGGGTCCAATTCGAGGACCCGACTATAAGCCGCGATAGCTTCGCTGTGCCGCCCCCTAATGGACAAATAGTCGGCAAAATGTGCGTGTGTAACCGACTCGCCCGGGCTTAACTCCATGGCCCGCTTGGATTCCGCTTCGGCGAGGGCCCAGTCCCAGTCGTAAAAAATGTGGACCGCCGCCAACGCATTGTGAGCGGAAGCTATTGTTTCGTCCAACTCCAGAGCCTTCGCGGCGTTCGCCTTAGCTTTGGGGAACATTTCACTGGGGTGCCTGTAGATGGTCAAGACGTTGTTCCTTTCCTCGACTAGACTGAGCGCGGACCATGATGCAACCCGATCTTCGAAGCAGAGGTAGGACTCAGAAGAAGCTACTGTAAGATAAGGACTTAG
>JBGPDI010000055.1:0-30412 GCA_041482215.1 Candidatus Acidiferrum sp.
ATGGCGTTTTTCTTGACGATTCCGATGAGCAGGATCATTCCGATGAGGGCAATGACGCTGAAATCGGTGCGGCAGATGAGAAGAGCCAGGATGGCGCCGACGCCGGCAGAAGGAAGTGTGGAAATAATCGTGATGGGATGAATGTAGCTCTCGTACAGAATGCCGAGAACAATGTAAACCGTAATGACTGCCGCAAGAATGAGGATGGGTTCATTCGCCAGCGAATTGAGAAAGGCCGCCGCGGTGCCCTGAAACGTGGCCTGAACGCTTGGCGGCATGTTCAAGTCCTGCTTGACGCGGTTGATAGCATCGACCGCTTCACCAAGCGCAGCCTTAGGAGCCAGGTTGAACGAAAGCGTGACGACAGGAAATTGGCCTTGATGGTTCAGCGCCAGAGCCGCGGCGTCGGGTTCGAAACGCGTGAAGGTGCTGAGAGGAACCTGCGTGCCGTTGGAGGACCTCACATAGATATTTTTCAGCGAATCGGGGTTCTGCTGGAATTGTGGGTCAACTTCCATGACCACATGGTATTGATTCAATTGCGTGAAGATGGTGGAGACCTGCCGCTGGCCGAATGCGTCGTAAAGCGTGTTGTCAATATCGGCGGGAAGCACGCCCAGGCGCGAGGCGGAATCGCGGTCGATGGTAAGCGCCGCGACCAGGCCCTGATTCAACTGGTCGGTGGCGACATCGCGAAGTTCCGGCAATGCCTTCAATTTATCTAGAAAGCGGGATGTCCAGTAAGCGAGTTCCTTGGGATCGACATCTTCCAGACTGTACTGGAATTGCGTGCGGCTTACGCGATCTTCGACGCTCAAATCCTGAATCGGCTGCAGGAAGAGCGAAACGCCATCTACCTTTGCTAGTTCAGGTTGAAGCCGGCGAATGACATCCGAGGCATTTATTTTTCGCTGGGCGAGAGGCTTGAGATTGATTTGAATGCGGCCACTGTTGAGTGTCGTGTTGGTGCCGTCGATGCCTATGAATGAGGAAAGACTTTCAACCGCCTGGTCTTTAAGAATGATGTCGGCAAGAGCCTGTTGACGCTGGGCCATGGCTGCGAAGGAGATGTTTTGCGCACCCTCTGAAACGCCCAGAATGACGCCGGTGTCTTGCACCGGAAAAAATCCCTTGGGAACATAAATATAAAGAAGAATCGTGCCAACAAGCGTACCCACGGTGACGAGCAGCGTGGTCGTGCGGAAACGCAGGACAAACTTCAGCGTGCGGCCATAAAACGCAATGACCGCATTGAAAGCATCCTCGGATTTGCGATAGAACCAGCTCTCATCTTCCTTCTTATGAAGTCGCAGGAGCTTCGCGCACATCATAGGCGTGAGAGTGAGGGAAACAACGGCGGACACCAAAATGGTTACAGCCAGGGTGACGGCAAATTCGCGGAAGAGGCGTCCCACGATATCACCCATGAAGAGAAGGGGGATGAGCACGGCGATGAGCGAAACGGTGAGGGAAACGATCGTGAATCCGATTTGTTCAGAACCCTTTAGCGCGGCTTCCAGCGGTGACTCGCCCTCTTCAATGTAGCGGCTGATGTTTTCGATCATCACGATGGCGTCATCAACGACGAAGCCGGTGGAAATGGTCAAGGCCATGAGTGAAAGGTTGTTGAGGCTGTAGCCGAGCACATACATAACGCCAAACGTGCCGATCAAGGAAAGGGGAACGGCAACGCTGGGAATGATCGTGGCTCTAATGTTTCGCAGAAATAGAAAAATAACCATCACCACGAGTCCGATGGTCAGCACCAGCGTGAACTGCACGTCATCAACCGAAGCGCGAATGGTCGTGGTGCGGTCGGTAAGGATATCCACCTGAACGGCTGCGGGAAGCGCTCCCTTTAGCTGGGGCAAGAGTTTCTTCACGCGATCCACGACCGCAATGATGTTCGCGCCGGGCTGGCGCTGAATGTTCAGGATGATCGCGGGATTCTGATTGGCCCAGGCCGCTTGCTTGGTGTTCTCGACGCCGTCAATCACATTCGCGACGTCGGTGAGGCGGACCGGAGCTCCATTGCGATAGGCCACAATGACAGGCTTGTAGCTGTCACTGGAGATGAGCTGATCGTTTGCGCCGATGGTGTACGCCTGATGTAAGCCGTCGAAAGTGCCCTTGGCTTGGTCAACATTGGCATTGCTAAGAGCGGTGCGAAGATCTTCGAGACTCAAACCATAAGAGGCGAGCGCAGTGGGATTGGCTTGAATGCGTACCGCCGGGCGTTGGCCGCCGCTGATGCTGACGAGCCCGACGCCGGAAAGCTGAGAAATTTTTTGGGCAAGAGTGGTGTCGGCAAGATCTTCGACTTTGGAGAGCGCGAGGGATGTCGAGGTGAGCGCCAAGGTCATGATGGGCGCGTCTGCAGGATTGACCTTACTGTAGATCGGCGGATTGGGTAGCCCTTGCGGCAAGAGGTTGGAAGCGCCGTTAATGGCTGCTTGTACCCCTTGTTCCGCAACGTCAATGCTCAAATCCAAATCGAATTGGAGAGTGATCGTCGAGCTACCGAAGGAGCTCGTCGAGGTCATCTGGTTCAAGCCGGGAATCTGGCCGAACTGGCGCTCGAGCGGCGCAGTGACCGAGGAGGCCATCACGTCAGGGCTGGCTCCAGGATAGAACGTCTGTACTTGAATCGTCGGGTAGTCAACCTGCGGCAGTGCGGATACAGGGAGCTGCCGGTAGGCCACGAAGCCCACCAGGAGGACGCCAACCATCAGGAGTGTGGTGGCGACCGGCCGCAAAATAAACGGCCGTGACGGGTTCATCGCTTTGATCCTCCGGCCTGCCCCTTGGTGGGACTTCCGGGTTTTGGCGCGCCTTGGGCTGCATCCGGAGGCGCGGAGCCTCGACCGGCTCCATTCCCACCGCTCGAGGTGCTCGGGTTGATCTTGGTTCCATCCTGCAGTTTGTCCTGGCCATCAATGACCACTAGATCATTGGGATTTAGTCCGGCACTCAAGCCAACGTTGTCACCGGTCGCTTGGGCGATGGTCACAGGAGTAATTTTCGACGTGGTGTCCTTGGACGTGGGGTCTTTGGCGACTGCGTAGACGTAAGTGCCCTGAGGTCCGCGTTGAATGGCAGCAGCGGGAACGATGACAAGGTCGCGTTTGGTATCGACGAGAAGATGTACGTTAACAAATTGATTGGGGAAGAGTGCATTGTTCTCGTTGCTGAACATGGACTTCAACTTGTACGTTCCGGTAGTCAAGTCAATCTGGTTATCTATGGTCTGAAGTTTCCCGGTGGCGATTTTGGCGGTGTCGTCGCGATCGTACGCATCCACGGGCAGCTGAACCCCTGCGCGGAGCTTGGCATTCACCTGGGGAAGCTGGTCCTGCGGCAAACTGAAAATCACCGAAATAGGCTGAAGCTGGGTGATGACAAGGAGACCGTTGGTGTCCGAGGCGTGCACGATGTTTCCGGCATCTACGAGACGGAGACCGATCCGCCCGCTGATCGGCGCGGTGATGCGCGAATACGTGAGCTGGAGCTTGGCGTTGTCAATCTGGCTTTGATCCGAGGTAATGGCGCCGTCCGACTGGCCGACTAATGCGCCCTGAGTGTCGAGCTGCTGCTGCGGAATGACACCTTCTTTGAAGAGCAGCTTGTAGCGCTCAAAATTGACCTCTGCATCTTTGCGTTGGGCCTGGTCTTTGGCCAGCTGCCCCTGCGCCTGTTCCAGCTGGACTTGAAAGGGCCGCGGATCAATCTGCGCGAGAAGATCACCTTCGTGAACGAACTGACCTTCCTTGAAGGCGACACTGACGAGTTGGCCGTCCACGCGGCTGCGAACCGTGACGGTGTTGAAGGCAGTGACAGTGCCAAGACCATTGAAATAGACCGGCAAGTCGCCGCGCTGGGCGGCAGCAACGACGACCGGTACAACAAGTCCGCCCGCGCCTCCGGGTCCTCCTCTGCCCTTGCCCGGAGTTCCGGGCGCGGCAGCATCTGCCGCCTGGCTTGTGCTGCGGGAGTTGCGGTAATACCACACACCTAGGGCTAAGATGCCCAAGACAAGCACCCAGAGCCACCAGCGGCTCTTGGAAGACCCTGTGGCCTCCGCTCGGCGGGTCCCCGGCTTGGGAAGGTCCATGGAATTGAGTTGGCCCATTCGTTCGCTCCTGTTATCTATCACGGTCGTACGAACGAGTCTGTCTCAGACAGAACATTCGCAATTTGGCGCCAAGGGCTGCTCCGAAGGGTGAGACAGCTGGCCGACAAGTATAGCCTACGCTTACATAGGACGGCTCTTCCAGGACAACGGTTACGAGAAGACTTGCGTTCCCGGTTGACAGCACCAGGAGCGCCTGGGTCCGCCCAGCTTAAGTTGGAATCCGCAGGTTTTAGCAATTTGTGGAATGCAGAAATTCCCCGGAGAAAGTAGACTATCGGCGGAATATGATGCCCCGGGGAATGTGGCCAAGACTCCGGAAGGCTGGGAGAGAAGCGACATGGTAAAGGGTTTGATCCTCGGGATTCTGATAGGAGTACTGCTGATCGCCGGATGCGCCTATTTTTACTTCTCCTCGGGGCACGCCCCCGTTGCTACATCTGCGCCACCAATGCCGCTGGAAAGAACATTTGCCCGGATCGGACTGCACGCTTATCTGGACAAGCTGCCGCACCCCGCGCCTCAGGTTCCGGCGGATGAAGCCAACCTTATTTCCGGCGCGAAGGTTTATAAGGAGCAGTGCGCGGTATGCCATGGCCTTCCTGGGGAAGACAAGACCGCGATCGCGCTAGGAATGTTCCCTCCGCCGCCGCAGCTATTTCATGGCACCGGCGTCACCGATGATGATGCCTGGGAGTCTTACTGGAAAGTGGAGAACGGGATTCGAATGACAGGGATGCCGGGGTTCAAGGACCGGCTTACAGAAACGCAGATCTGGCAAGTTAGCGTGCTGGTAAAAAACGCGGACAAAATCGGGGAACCCATCCGAAAGGAATTGGCGGCCGGCGCCTCGACTCCGATGGACATGGCCATGCCGGCGAACGCCCCTGCACCAGCAAGAAAATAGCCAAGCGCGTCGTCCGGCCTAGCTTATTCCTGGGCAGCAGTTCGCGGCTGCAGGTAGAAATGAATGGCCGGCGTGAAAATAAGCGAAAGCACCATGGAGCTTAAGATCCCTCCGACGACTGCAACTGCGAGAGGCTTAAGCATCTGAGACCCCTTTCCAATGGCGAACGCCAAAGGAAGCATGCCCGCAACCGTGGCTAACGCGGTCATGGCGATGGGCCGCAAACGTCGCCGTCCTGCCTGAATCATGGATTCTTCGGCGGAAAGTCCGAGCGCTCGGAAGCAATGCTCGGCGTCGAGTAGAAGAATTCCATTCTTCGCCACGATGCCGATGACCATGATCATGCCCATGAAGGATGCAACGTTAAACGTTGTGCGCGTAATCAGTAGGGCCAGCAATCCGCCAAAAGTCGAGAGCAACGCGGAAGCAAGAATCGCCATGGGCGCGGAAAATGTTCGAAATTCAAATAAGAGAACGGCAAACAGCAGAACCAACGCGAGCAGTAGCACCATCAGCAGATCGCGAAAAGACTTCATCTGTTCCTCATACGTGCCCCCATATTCCACCCGAATGGAGGACGGCAGGTGCAAATCGCTAACAGTTTTTTTGACGGCAGTGATTCCCGTACCGAGATCCACCCCTTCGAAGCGGCCGGTGACTTCCACGAGTCGCTGAAGATTCTCACGTCGGATTTCCGTTTGCCCAGGATCGGTAGTCACTGTAGCGAGTGAGCCGAGCGTTGCAGTGCGTCCGGTAGCGCTGTTGAGCAGCGTGTTGCTCATGCGATCTAGTGTGGCGCGGGCTTGTTCCGGGAAGCGCACCCGGATAGGGTAGGCGCGATCGTTCACCACTACTGGTGTGGCGGCGGGCTCGCCTTCCAGGATAGCTGAGGCATCCACGGCGATCTCTTCGGGCGTAAAGCCAGCGCGCGCTGCCACTGCGGGATTGATTTGAAAGGTAGTCGCGGGTCCGCTGATGGTGTTCTCAATGCCATCGAGAACATCAACGACGCCGTGAACTTTCTGGATGGCGTCGGCCACGCGTGGGGCAGCAGTGGAGAGAATCTTCGGATCCTGCGCGAAGAGCTTGATGACGATGGGCTCCGGCTGGCTGGTTAGGTCTCCAATCATGTCCTGCAAAACCTGGACGAACTCTACTTTGGTGGCGGGCTCGGTCTGCTCTATTTCCGAACGGATGTCGGAAATGACCTCGTCGATGTCCCGCTTGCGATCGCGCTTGAGCTTAACGGTGAAATCGCCGCGGTTGGCTTCCGTCACCGCGGCGAGGCCGAGTTGCAGGCCCGTGCGGCGCGAAGTGTTTTCGACTTCGGGCTGGGAACGAACAATCTCTTCGATATGCTGCAAGATACGGTCCGACTCTGCAAGTGAGCTGCCCGAAGGAGTGTAGTAGTCGAGGATGAACCCGCCTTCATCCATTTCCGGGAGAAGGTCGGAACCGAGGGATTTGTAGCAAACGAATGCAAGTATGACGATAACGACGGAACTTCCTGCGAGGAGAAGAGGCCGCTTGAGAACGGCTTGCATCGTGCGTGTATAAAACGCAACAATCCTGCCAAAAAACCCAGTGAGATGGGCTTCTTCCGCCACCAGGAGGGCAGCAGCATCGGTGCTTGGCGAGGTGTCACTTTCGGTGACGGGGATCACTTTAGATCGGACAAAATACTGGCTGAGCATCGGCGTCCAGGAAAGCGCGAGAAGCAAAGAGGTAAAAAGCGAAACAGTCATGGTGACGGCGAGCGCACGAAAAAAGCTTCCGTAAACACCGGTCATGGAAATCAAGGGCACGAATACGACGATCGGGGTGATGGTGGAGCCGATCAGAGGAATCGTCATTTCCTTTAGCGCACTTTGAATCGCTTCGAAGCGCCCATGCCCAGCGTCGCGGTGAAGCACGATGTTTTCCAGCACCACGATCGCATCATCAATCACCAAGCCGACCGCGGCGGCCAATCCGCCTAGGGTCATCAGATTGAAACCCTGACCCGTGATCTTCAAAACGATAAAAGTGATCAGCAACGTGGCCGGAATCACCAGACCGGCAACGAGCGAAGTGCCCCAATCGCGCAAGAATAAAACCAGAATGACGGAAGAGAGTATGAGTCCCAGCAGCACCGCATCGCGAACGCTGGCTATCGATTCATGAACGATGGTGGATTGATCGTAGAAGGGCTCGATGTGCACGCCCGGCGGCAGTGTGGGGCGAAGCTCCTCGATTTGGGCGTGAACCTCGTCGGCAACATCCAGCGTGTTGCTCTCCGGTTGACGATTGATGCTCAGCAGCACCGCGGGTTTTCCGTTGGCCGTGACGATGGTGTATATGGGCGCGACTGACGGCGCTATCTTAGCAATGTCCCCGAGCCGGACTGGAACGCCGGCTGTCGTGGTCTTCACCACAATCTGGCCGATCTGTTCCGGCGTTCGAACCTGACCGCTGATTAATCCGAGAACCAACTGGTGATTGTTTTCGATGAGACCGGGCGAGTCGATGAGGTTCGTCCGGCGAATCGCCTCGAGGATATCGTTGACGGTGATTCCTGCCGCGAGGAGGCGCGCCGGCTCGGGCATCACCTGGAATTCCGGAACGCGGCCCCCTTGCACAAGTACCGACGCCACCCCATCGAGTCGGTTGACGCGCGGCTTGATATCGTAGGTGGCGATTTCCCATAGCTTGCTTTGCGGAATCGCATCCGAAGTCAGGCTATACCCAAGGATTGGAAACGAAGCGAAAGTAAGGCGGTGCGTCTCGATCTTGGCCGTCGCGGGCAATTCCGACTGCAACCGGGCGACGACGGCATCTACGCGCTGCAGCGTCAGAATCATGTCGCTGTTCCAGTCAAAGAAAAGATCAACCTCTGCGGACCCACGGCTGGTGATGGATTGGACTTTCCGCAAGCCGGGGACGCTGTTGACCGCTTCTTCGAGAGGACGCGTAATCACTACGAGCATCTGGTCGATGGGCATCACGCCGTTGTCAATGCCAATCACGATGCGCGGAAAATCGGTGTTCGGAAAGACTGCGACTGGAATCGTGAACGCCAGGTACGCGCCCACGAGCATCAGACTGATGATCAAAAACAGTATTGGGCGAGAAAGGCGCTGAAACCAAGGCGCATCCGGCTTGGTGGCGGGATGCGCAGCGCTAGGCGAATCGGGAGGAAAGTCCATATGCGCCTATTCCTTTTCCTTGGCGCTTGGTCTTGCGGCGGCGTCCGGCTTCTTTGCATCGTCCGGTTTACCTGCGCCGTCTTTTTCGGCTGGGGCCGGCGCTTCGATCTTGATCTGGGTGTTGTCGGGCAAGGCGTATCCGCCTGAACTGATCATCGGCTCTCCAGCATTGAGGCCGCCGGTGATTTGTGTAAACTCCGCATTGCGCACGCCCACTTGCACGGTCTTGAAGTGCGCATGGCCATCGGAGCCCGCGAGCAGAACGTACTCCGCACCTTCTGAATTCTTGAAGACCGCAGCAGTTGGCACCACCAGCGCATCCTTCACCGTTTTCGCCGTCATGGAAACTTCCACGCTCATCCCAGGCTTCAACGCCGGGTCCGGCTTCGCCGCTTCAACCCACACTTCAATCGTCGTGCTGCCGGGATCAAGAGCCGGGCTGACCAAGCTGACACGAGCCGTAATGGGTTGATCGATGCCAGGAATTTTTATTTCCGCCGGATTCCCCACTCTCAGAACGGCAGCCTCCACTTGCGCGATGTGGGACTTTGCAATCAGGCGTGAAGTATCCATGACGGTAAGGATTGGTTGGTTGGCCGTTGCAAGGTCGCCAGCGTAAAGCGGGCGCTCCGTCACCACGCCGTCGATAGGACTGGTAATTCTTGAATAACTTAGCAACGCTTCGGCACCACGATATTTGCCCTCTGCGGACGAGCGAGAGCCCTGCGCGGACTTTAGCGCCTGTTCTTTGCCTAACCGTTGCAAGTCTGCGATTTGTCGTTGGGCCTGTTCGTTCAGACTTCGGGCCTGCGCCAGCGTGACCTCAGCGGCATCCAGATCACGCCGTGGGATCGCGCCCTGCTGAAAAAGTTCCTTGCGACTGTCGAAAACTTTTTGTTGCGCGTCAAACGCCGCCTTCGCGGCTACTGCATCGAGTCCGGCTTTTTGCATCTGCTGCGGCAGGCTGGCGCCGATGGTGGTGGCATAAGCGGCCTCCGCCTGCTGGAAGTCTCCTTTGCTGGCCTCCGCCGCCGCGGCAAGATCCGCGTTTTCCAAAACTACAAGCAATTGACCTTTTTTCACGCGAGTGCCGCGCTGCACCAGGAATTCTTTGATAGTCGAGGTTATTTTTGGCGCGATAGTAGCTTGCTGCAACGGATAGACAACTGCCTCGGCCGAAACGATTTGAGAAATGGGCGCGTGTTTCGCCGGCGTTACTTGTACAGAAACAACCGGCTTCTTTTCCTCCTCGGTCTTGCTACAACCGCTCGAAGAAAATGCTGCCCACGTGATAATCAGCGCAGGAATCGCCGAGTGGGAACCCCAGTGCTTTCGAGAATTGCCTGTCGGTTTCATGGAGTAGTCAGGACTCCTGTAAGAGTCTGCAAGTTCGCCAGTGCCACCCGGTAGCGCACGGCGCCGTCCTGGTATGCAGAACTTGTCTGCGCAAAGGTCGTCTGGGAATCAACTACTTCCAGAACGGTCGCCTCCCCGTTTTTGTAGCGCAGTGTGGTCAGTCGCAAGCTCTCTTCCGCCAGTTCCGCTGATCGGCTCAAGCCGCCCAGTTCGTTCAGAGCTGTTTCCGCTTCCGAGTAAATAGATTTGATCTCGGCGAGGAGCTTACGGTGTGCAAGAGTGAGTTCCCGATCCGCTTGAGAGCGCCGTAATTCCGCCTGCTTGATACGGCTTTGTGTAGCTCCCCAGTTCCAGATGGGAATATTCAACGTGGCCAAAGCAGATGAGCCGAGATTCGAAAACTTCTGACCATTCACAAACGAATTCGTAGAAAATTGTGGGGCGTCGATCCCATACCAATAATCCAGTGACAGCGAAGGCAGGTAGCCTCCGCGCGCGCCAGTCACTTCGGCGCGAGCCGCGCGGACCGTCTCCAGCGCCGCACGCACATCAGGATTTTCATTGGCGGCCTGCTGTTGAACCTCGCCGAGGGTTGGCAAAGGGACGAGTGAGTGTAGATCGTCGGTAACTTCGTAGTTATCGTTGAAATCGGGAAAAATCAAGACCGCCAAATTGAGCCGCGCATTCAGAAGGCCCAGCTGCGCTTCTTGAAATTGGCGGCGGCGCTCCTGCATCTGCAATTCGGCCTTGATCACATCCGCATGCGCCACTTCCCCGCCGTGTTCCAGTTCCTGCGTAAGTTTCAGGAAGCGCTCGCCTTCGTCGGCTGTTCTTTGAGCGGCCAGCAACTTCTGTTGAGCGGCGGCCACAGCGTAAAAATTCTGCACGACGGTGACAACAAGACCACGCGAAGCGATCTCAGCTCGCGCGCGCGCCGCCGCAGCGGCGGAGGAGGCGCGGCGAAAACTCGAGATACTCGCCAGGTCCAGGGTTTCATGCACGTTGCCCTGGCTGATGTATTCGTGCACTGCGTTGTTGGCAATGTAACGCACGCTGTTACCCGCGCCGTTGCCCTGCGTGTACAGAAACTCTGTATTGTAGTTCACGCCTGGGAGCAGTGCGGCCCCAGCCTGAAATCGATCCTGGCGCGCAATCGCGGCGTCTGTCTGCGCCGATTGAAACTGCACGCTGTTCTTGCGCGCACGGGCGAGAGCATCATGCAACGTCACACGGACTGGTTGTGCAGTTCCCGCAATCACCTGCTGTGAGTCTTTCGCAAGTGAATTGCTTGGAGCATTGCTAACCTCCTGCGCCGGTATAGTAACCGCGTGAAGCAGCAACCCGATGGCGATCGACGTACAAGCGAGAGCACAAGTGCGAATAGATTTCATGAATGACGACTCCTAAGCCAAGCGCAAACTTCTGCCAAGCCGGGAAATGACTACGCTAGCGAGATTAAGATAAACGCCGGATTAACTTGCACTTCCGCCGTGTCTTGATGCAATTGGCAGATAGGCGGTAAAAGTGCTGCCTGTGGAATCAGAACGGGTCAAATCAAGACGCCCGTGGTGAGCCTCGGCGATCCATCGGGAAATGGAAAGACCAAGTCCTGCGCCAACGCCGTTGCTCCCCGTGCGCGAGCGGGCCTGATCGGCGCGGAAAAACCGCTCGAAAATGCGCGGTTGCAGTTCGAGAGGAATGCCGGTCCCTGTGTCCACGATGCTGAGGACATATTCATCGCCAACGCGGCAGCAGGATACGGTGACCAGCCCACCTTCCAGCGTGTATTTGATGGCATTGTCCAGCAAATTCAATATCATGCGCCGAAGCAAGGACTCATCCGCGTGGATCGGAGACTCGAATGCGGGATCGAAAGTCAGCAAAATGTTTTTTGCTGAGGCCAGTGTTCGGGCCGCGTGAACGCATTCTGTGACCAGTTCATCTAGATAGAAATCGTGCGGTTGGAGCGGATACTGACCAGCGTCAGCGCGCGTGAGCGTAAAGAGGTCATCGACAATATGCGTTAGCCGCTCGGCCTCCTGGTGAAGAACGCCCAGCGATTCACGATATTCCTCCTGGGTGCGTACCTGCCGCGAAAGGGCAACCTCCGCTTCCCCGCGCAGGATCGCAACGGGCGTCCGCAATTCGTGCGAAGCATCGGCCATAAAGCGCCGTTGGCGTTCGAAAGATTGGCCAAGCCGGTCGAGCAGGCCATTAAATGAATGCGCCAGTTGTCCCAGTTCGTCTCTTTGATTGAGTACTGCCAGCCGCTCGTGCAGATTGGCAGCGCCAATGCGGCCGGCCTGGCTGCTCATGGCAACTACCGGTGCGAGGCTCTTGCGCGCGAGAAAATAGCCGCCGCCACTGGCAAGAAGTAACGCGAGCGGAATCGTCCAGGCAAATGTTGCGCGAATATCTTCTAACATTTCTTCTCGTGCGTGCAGCGATTGCAGAGCGATGACTGTACAAGACCGATCGTCGAGAGAAATCTTTCGAGAAAATCCGCGATACCCGTCCCGCCCACCCCTCAAAGTAATGAATACGCTGTCAGGGCGAGAAGAGGACTGAACGGACCGAGGAGATAAACTCCCTTCGAGCGCTTGGGCAAGAGTGAATCTATCGAGGGGAGTGGCGGCAGGAAGGTCCCACGAGCTCACAACTGGGTTTCCAGCTACATCGAGGACAATAAAAACATGATCGCGGAATCGGTGTTCGAAAATAGCCTCCATTCCCGCATTCTTCAGAGCCCCGGAGCCTTGTTGGTCCTTCAATTCCGCTTGAATAGTGGTAACAAAAGCGTCAGACAATTCCACAAGGTCGCTGTCGGCCCGTTGCTCGCTGTTTCGCGAATAAATGAAGTAGGAGACGGTCGCAACAAGAATCAAGGCCAGTGCCAATACCGTCGTGTACCAGAATGTAAGCCGGACGCGAACGGAATCAAGCATGGTTCTTCCGAACGGTGGGAGCTGCTTTGGTGCGATGCCGTGGCGAGGCAGCTTCGTCAGTAGCGTCCACAGCATCCGCATCAACCCATGGGCCGAAGAAATATCCGGCTCCACGGCGGGTATGGAGCAAGGGCTTGGTGGAATCCGCGTCAATTTTCCGGCGGACGCGATTGACGTAGACTTCGATCAGATTCGAGAATGGATCGAAGCTCTCATCCCAAACGTGCTCGGCGATTTCCGCGCGCCCAACAACGCGGCCGGCATTGCGTGCGAGAAATTCAAGCAGCGCATATTCCTTCGCGGTGAGCGTAACACTCCGGCCCGCTCGCGTGGCGCTTTGCGCGGCAGTATCCAGAATCAAGTCAGCGACGGAGATTTTGGCGGGCCGAAGTTCTCCTGAACGCCGCAACAGTGCACGCAGCCGCGCAAGCAATTCGCGGAATTCGAACGGTTTAGTGAGGTAATCGTCGGCCCCGTGATCGAGACCAGCGATGCGGTCTTCCACGGCGTCGCGCGCGGTAAGCATGAGAATAGGCATCCGCTGCCCGGACTTGCGCAATTCGCGGCACACACCAAAGCCGTCACGGCCTGGGATCATCACATCGAGAATCACCAGGTCGTAGGTATTGATCGCGGCCTGGTAAAGAGCATCGTCACCGGTACTGGCAACGTCGACTGCGTACGCCTGCTCGCGTAGGCCCTTTGCTACGAATCGCGCAATGCGCGCATCGTCTTCGACAAGCAGCAGCCTCATGCGAGCATCATACGGCAGGTGTTGGGAAAAGTGAGATACTTGCTGCCCATAAAGGACGGCGGTCGCCATGTTGCAGCAATGGTTTGCGAAAGAGGCCACCACCGAAGAATTCTGGCTGGCCGGCGATGACTGCACCCAGGAAAGCTCGGAATGCATCGAAGTACGTATGAAGCTTAAGAAAGTCCAACCCGAACAATTTGATTGCACGAAAACCGCGCAGCGGCCTTTTGGTTGCATGGAACTGTGGGCCGGTAATGAACGAGCGCACCGTTCGCTGGACCTCGCGGGACTGCAGAGCGATGTCATCGCTTTGCCTTCGGGTGGCAAAAAAGGTGGCGATCTTTCCGCGGTTTTCTCTTGCAGCGATAATTCCGCGCGCGTGGTGCTGGCGGATTGTGTTGGCCATGGCTACACAGCGAGCAGCGTGGCGCGGCACGTTCACCATCTGCTGCATAAATTTCAAGACATTCGAGACACGGCGGGTTTGTTGGCCGCGCTGAACGACGCCTTTACCCTTTCAAATGAAGAATCGGCCGGGCCGCTGCGGCTGACCACGGTGGTTACGGGAACCTTTGACGGAACAAGCGGTGAATTCAATTTCGCTTATGCGGCGCATCCGCGGATGTTGCTTTGGCGCGAGCGTGAGAAGCAGTTTCTGGAATTGGGAGAGGGACTAGAAGGTTTGCCGCTGGGATACATCACGGGTGAAACATACAACCAGCAGAGCGTGCGGCTGAATCACGGGGATATGATTCTGGCTTTTTCCGATGGCGCTACCGAGGTTCGCTCGCCGATGGGGGAGCAGCTCACTTCGAAAGGATTTTTGCGTCTTGCGGAAAATATCTTGAACCAACTTCCGCAGCCGCTCGTGCTCCAGGATTTTTCTCGCGCACTCCTCGAAGGCGTGTATCAATTTCGCGAAGCGGAAGGCGAGTTGGAGGACGATATAACGTTGCTAACGCTTAGACGCGTCGTGTAATCACACTCCTAGCCATTTAGAAACGCACTTTGCCAAGTCACGATTGCTATTTGACGGGGTGGGCCGCGAAATACTGGTCCAGGCTTTCCACAACTTCTCTTACGCAGCGCTGAACATTCGCATCCAATGATGCGACAACAGCCGGCACGTCTTTCCCATTCGTCGGTTCGTCGTGTGTGTAGTAATGAGTCCACACCGTCGCGCCGCTCTTCAGGTCGCGCATTTCCAATTCGAGGGTGACCTTGGTCGCCATTTGGCCCCCGGTGACCTCTTTGAAATCATAGAGGCGGCCACGCATGGCGAAATCTCCGCGCACATTGCTGCGCCGGTTATAGACAGCGCGATAGCGACCGGACGCGCGCAATTCTCGGAGCAAAACTTCCTGAATCATTTCCGCAGGAGGCTCAGCCCAACGCTCATATTCATAGGTACCTAATTGCTCGGGCCCATTTCCGTACACGATGCGGTCCTCGCGATAAAGATGTGTCGTCATCACCGCGCCTAAGAGCAGAGTTACGGGAACGGCATCTGGTTTCTCTATCGGACCCGCGTCCGCCCGTACGGTGAGCTGGTAATACTTGCTCGGCCTCGCGGCGCCACAACCGCTCAGCCATGTAACCAGCAGCGCGAGCAATGCGATCAGTGTGGTCGCGGTCGAGCGGCGAGCCGGTGCTTTGCATCCTTCGAATAGCTCTTTCGAATACCGCGGTTCCAAATCGAGTAGCTCTGGAATCATTGTTTATCTCCCGGTTTGTGCTCGTGCGGGTTTGTCGCGCGAATCAGCGTATAGGGCTTGGTCTTGATGGTGTTCGTAAATTCCTTGAGGTTCTGGCTTACGTGGCGAAGGTTCTCAAGCAATTCATCAATGTTGTCGGAGTTCACGTCAAGCGTCTGGTCCAGGCGGCTGGTCAGGTCCGTAACTGTTGCGAGTGATTTGCGCAACTCGATCACCGCCTCGCGAATGTCGGTGCGATTTTCTCCAATCAGCGAATCGATGTGATCCAGCGCTTGATTGGCTTGCGCGGAGGTCTTCCGCAAGTCATCGAGCAAGGGCTCTAGCTTCTTGCTGGCCGAGCTCACATTTTGCACGGTAGTCTTCACCGAGGGTCGGTTTTCCGCGATCATGCCGCGCGTCTCGGCAAGTGTTCCCGCGAGATTGGCTCGATTCGAATCGTTCAGCAAGTCGTTAACGCGCGCCAAAGTTACCTTCACCTCAGTTGCGCGTTCGTTCAGGGTCTTCAGGAGTTGCTGCGCCTCGGGCGCAAGGTCGTTGAGCTTTGCCGTGAGCGCGTTAAAGTCCACGAAGGGTTCTGACGGCAGAATCATCCCCGATGGAGCGAGCGCGGCCTTCTCGGTCCCTGGCACTATTTCCAGATGATTTTCACCCAGAGGGCTCAAGCTCATGATCTTCACGTGGCTATCTGTCTTCACTGGTAAGCCGGACCTCACGCTGAAAGTAATCTCGAGGCGCGAAGCATCTTTTGGGTCCAGCTGCAATTTTTCCACACGGCCTACTTTCGGCCCACCCGCGTAGCGCACTGTCGCGCCGGGTTCGAGACCGCCAGCAAAGGGAAAGTAAGC
Source organism: Candidatus Acidiferrum sp. (assembly GCA_041482215.1). Classification (GTDB taxonomy): domain Bacteria; phylum Acidobacteriota; class Terriglobia; order Acidiferrales; family UBA7541; genus Acidiferrum. The sequence goes on from JBGPDI010000055.1 coordinate 15,837, forward strand.
GCGGTACGTCGCGGCCGTGCTCCCGAACGCGCCCGAGAGAGCAAAGACCGTGGCCACCAGCACGGCTCCTGCAACCAAGACAAATAGTCCCACCATAGCTTGTTCGCGCTTCGCTTCCATCACGTACCTCTCTTCCACCGCTCTTTAGCGTCCCGGATGGCGGTGTTCTTCCGTAAGCATTTGCAAATAGTCCAATTCTTCCGAAACTGCCGGCTCGGCAATGCGATCCAGGAATTGCCGCACGCGGGGATGCGTGCTCGAACGCATTTCTTCCGTCGTCCCGATGGCCACTACGTTCCCTTTGTCAATCAACACCATGCGATCGGCGATCAGGAAGGCGCTGGCCAGCTCATGTGTGACCACAATAATGGTCATGTGGAAAGCTCTCTTGAGATCGAGAATGAGCTCATCCACGCCGGCAGCGATGATCGGATCCAGTCCTGCGGATGGTTCGTCGAAAAAGAGAATTTCAGGATCCATGGCCAGCGCGCGAGCCACCGCCGCGCGCTTCTTCATGCCACCGCTCAATTGTGATGGCATGTAGTTTTCGAATCCGGAGAGACCGACCTGATCTAGTTTCAAGCGCAGGATGATTTCGATCGTGGAATCTTCGAGTTTGGTGTGCTCTCGTAGCGGCAACGCCACATTTTCACCGACCGTCATGGAGCCAAACAACGCGCTGCCTTGAAACGACATGCCGATCTTCTTTCGGATTTCATCCATTTCATCGGAGGAGATGACCGCGATATTTTTTCCTTTGAGCCAGATCTCACCAGAACTGGGCCGTTCCAGCCCCACGAGCGTGCGCAGCAGCGTGCTTTTCCCCGAGCCGGAGCCGCCCAGAATGACCAGGGTTTCGCCGCGCATCACGTCAAAATTGATGCCATGTAAGATTTCGCGCTCGCCATAACTGACGCGCAGATTCCGTAAGGAGATCATCGCTTCGGACTGCGTGGCTGGGTTGTTGATCTGCTCCATCTGAATATTCCAAATCCTACTTTCCACTTACAAAGAAAAACAGCGCTGTGAAGACTAGGTCCACCAGGATCACCAGAAAAATGGAAGCCACCACCGCTCGCGTCGTCGAACGGCCAACCTGCTCCGCGCCCGCTCCTGTGGAAAGCCCTTCGTGGCAGCCCACGGCTGTAATCGTTATGCCGAACATGACGCTCTTGATCAATCCAGTAGCGATGTCGCGCAAGAAGAGCGCGTCGAGGGAAGCCTGAACGTAGCGCACTACGGTGAAATCCGCTTGCGCCACGCCGAATAGAGCTCCGCCGAGGATTCCCATGGAGTTCGCCCAGATCGTCAGGCACGGTAACATCACGATCATGGCGATAAATTTCGGCGTGACCAGGAAATGAATCGGATCAATCGCCATGGTCTCCAGCGCGTCAATTTCTTCCGTTACTTTCATCGTGCCGATTTCCGCGGCGAACGCCGAACCGGAGCGGCCGATGACCACGATGGCCGTGATCAGCGGCCCGAGCTCGCGGGTCATGGAAATCGCCACTGCGCTAGCCACAAAATTTAGGGCGCCGAATTTCTTCAACTCGTAGGCGCTTTGCAGCGCCAAAATCAATCCAATGAAAAAAGTAATTAAGGAAAGGATGGGCAGCGCACCAACACCGGTTTGCATGGCTTGCGAAACAGCTCGCTGCAAGCGAAGAGGCTTGCCCTGGAAGGGAGCAACAAATGTGAAATACGCAGCCCGGACGCCAAGCTTGGTCAGGGCCCCCAAATAGGCAAGCCCATCGATAACCGATCCTCCGATTTGCGTTGTTAGTTCCAAAGTGCTCCCGACGCGCTCGCTTGGTCTGTGCTCTTGCTGGACTCAGGGCGCCACAGATTGCCCTTCGTCATCGCAAATTTCAAATATCTTCACCAGCTTGGAGAGTTGCATCACTTCCCGCACGGTCTTGTTCAATCCAAACAAAATGAAACGAGATCCAACGTCGCGGGACGCTTTGAGGCCTTCGACCAGCGAGGCCACGCCAGAGCTGTCAATATAACGGACAGCCGTCAGATTGAGCACAACGCGGGGCATCTTCAATTCGCGAAGCTCGTGCAGAAGCGCTTTCCGCAGTTGAGGCGAATTCGCCAGGTCGATGTCCCCCGAAATATCGAAAATCGTAATTTTGTCCAAATGGCGCGCGGCAATCTGCAAGTTCATTTCTCCTCACGAGCCTTTTTCGGGCCCATGCACATTTAGAAATTTCACCAGTCGAAGCTGATTCCTGCCCCTCTTGCGGCCGAATTCTACCGTATCCATGCATTCACGGATGAAGTGCAGGCCCAGTCCCCCGGGCTTCACATCTTCGAGGGCGCGTCCGCACAGTTTCTTGGGATTGACCGCGGTACCTCGATCTTCCAGCACAATTTCAAGAGCATCCTTGCGCTGGCCATCTTGCGTTTGCTGAATCCGGTGAAAGGTGGCCTCGATGGGCCGTTCAACGTTTCCGAGGTAGGCATGACGAATGATATTTGTGAGCGCTTCGTCAACTGCGAGCACAACGGCATGAGACTCTTTCTCGGAAAATCCCAAAGTTGAGGCGAGCTGCCCCAAGGCTTGGCGCACTACGGAGAGCATCTCTGGATTACTGCGCAGTTCCATTTTGAGTAGCAGACTACTCCGGCTCACTTGAGCGCTCTCCTCGGGCCTTGGAAACCTGATTCCCCGTCTGGTCTCTTAAAGGTCGTTGTTTGGGGACTTCCTGACACAACGTGTGCCCCAGATAATACACGGAATTCTGCCCGCGGCAACTCGGAAGCGCCTTGAAAAATCGAAGCCGCCGATGGGGCGCGACAAGCATTAGAATTTAATTAAGTTTGGTGTTTTCAATGCGCGAGAGTGACGTGGAAATAGTTCTCAGGATGGTAGAGAACTCAAAAAAAATGGCGGACGGGCCTGTAAGCCGGATTGTCCGGGCTGCATTGCAAACAAACAACTTGTTCCAAATCAACGAAGACTAGCTGTCAGGGATGTCAATCGTGTCAGTCCCGGCAGTAATCTGGGCACGTTTTGGGCACGTTTTTCGTGGTCCCTCATGAGCTCAGGAGATTTTGGTGTCGTATGATTCCGTGCGCGGAGCTAGGAGGCAGCACGACTCGTGCATGACTAGTCTTCCATTCCGACGGTGGCTCCTAGGAGCTTCGAGCGACTCTGCGCGTTGGCAAGACGATCTTTAATGTACTGGGCGGTCACCGACGCGCCCGATTCCCTAAGTTTCTTTTGGATCAGGCTCAAGTGCGCTAAGAGTTCAGGAGGAAGTCCAGGTTTGGCCTGCTCTTTTTCAATCGCGGATTTGAGCCCCTGATCTCCATGTTCGTCAAAGGCACGCAATAGGCTGCCCATTATGACAATCATATTCTTTCTTTGGACAGTTAAGGTACTCGTCCACTGGCTTGCTCCGAAAGTAGTCCCATCAGAGAACTGAACAAAAAAGACACTCACATCGGCACGAGCTTGGTTTGCAGAATGAATCTCGTCCAGAGTCACCGGATGATTAGATCGCTGCCAGGGGACAATTATCTTTCGCGGCCCCACGAAAACGTCTGATGTTGCGCCTGGCATCAAAGGACTGTCGTCAAAAAAGCAGTCAAGACGATGGGTAGCGTGTTCACCACCGTCATAGTTCGAGGAAAGGTCAATTCCGACCTCGAACGCCACAATCGATTTTGAAGAAATGTTCTTGAGCGTTGAAGTCAATTCGGCAGTAGACTCAATGCCTTGAGACGTGATCTCGGTGGCCATCATGGCGTTTCCAACTGCCCGAAGCGGTGCATCAGCGGAAGACTTGTCCGTGACAGGTAATCTGGTTTCGTATGGCCTGCCTTGAGGGCTAGCTTGTAAGACTAAGGCAAAGGTGGCGCCATAATAGAACAGGGTTTTCATCTTAAACTCCCGCGCTACTACTTGATTTTGACCGTCCCCTCGATGAACCACGGCTTTCGCGCAGTTTCAGGATCGCAATTCATGTCGATAGTTATTTTTTGAGCGCACACAAGGGTCGTGTAGCTTCCATCTCTCAAATTTACACGGGCGGTCTCTCTATCAATGCAGCCCCCAGGACCACTCTGCGAAATTGGCAACACGCAAGGACTGTCGGAGACTCTTGTAGCGCCCTTCCAGAGGCACCCTAAATTGTATTCTGGCCCATTCCTTTCTTTGGGGTTTTCATCGCAGCGAGCCCTGACGAGACTTAGAGTCTGCGTGCCCGTGTCTTGCCCTTGAAAAAAACCGATCGGTAGCAGTAGCCAAGGAAACTGTGGAGGCTTCTCCGGATTGTTGCTGCCGGCGGGAAGGAAGCCTCCGCCACCAAATGCAGGGTCGCCGCAAAAGGGTTCTAACGGGTCGCACGAATTCTGACACATCGGAGCGTCGGGGTTGGCAGCGCACATTTGGCAAAGCGGGTCGTACTCGCTGCAAGGCGGAGTGCCGAAAGCGCCGATTGGATCGACGAAAGTGATGGGATTGTTGCGAACATATGCGTAGCGATTCTGGGTTTGTGGGTCCTTTGGACAGGTTGCAGATCTGCCGGCTGGGTCCGGGGAGGCCCATCGGCCCTGGGTACTGTATTCGCGGAGTGGGAAGTCGTAGAGGCCTCCGACAGTGTCCTGCCGGTGAGCCGTGTCGTCCATTTCGCCGGTGTAGGTGGGTTCGAGCGACGATCCGCCCGCGGAGACATATGTTTCTCCAAAAGGGGCATAAGCAGTGTCGAAATACATCGCTCGAGTAGTGGGTGTGGTTGCTAACCTTATGCTCCCTAGCATGTCGGGATGGGCGTAGTACAACAATCCGCTGGAGTTATAAACCGCCGTGGCTTTTCCAGAGAGCGGCACCATTGCTTTTTGAAGCGAGGTGCCCGTCATGAGGGCGAGCTTGCTACCGCCAGGGCCATAGACAATCTGATTGTAGTTTGTTCCGCGTGCCTGTTCGACCATGCGGCCGAGGGCATCGTACGTAACGCTTACGGCATCGGAGAGACCTGCGTCCACGGTGATTGGATGCCCCTCCGCGTCCCAAGCATAGTTGTGGAGGGCATCGTTAGTGAGATTGCCGTTGTTGTCATATGTGGGCGTGAAACCGGCAAGCAGAGTCATGCGGTTCGTGGGGGGTGAGTAAGTGGGGAGAAATTGGTAAGGACTGCCCGATTTCTGGATATTGCCAAAGGGATCGAAAGTGAAAGTCTGTGCTGCCGCACTCCCACAATTGGCACTCGTAAGGCGAGTGATGTCGTCGTATAGGTATGTGCAGTTCTGGGTGTCGGTGGAATTAAAGCCGTCGGTGATGTTCTGAGTTTGGAGCGTGCCGTTGGCGTTCCAGCCGAGCACGCCGGTGAGCGAAGCGCTGTTAACCGTAAATTTATACTGGGTCATTCTGTTTGTGCTGGCGTCCCACGTAAACGTGTCCGCATCGCCGGACCCAGAGCCAAGATTAATGGCTGTGGGCAGGCTAGCCGAATTGTACGTGGTGCCCGTTACTGGATTCTGACCTGAGGATGCGGAGACGGTGTTTGACCTCCCCTTACTATCCGGAGTGTATGTGATCGTAGGGAAACCGGGTCCGGAGATTTGATTGATGGCACCGCTGGCCCAAAACTGGGCGCTGGAGTGGTTGTATGTTGCACCTGTGGTGCCCGAATGGGGTGTGGACTCATAGACATCCGTGGTTTCGCCGCGATTCGAGTAGCTGAAGCCGATATCAGTGATCTTTGCAGTCGAAGACCCGGTATATGCTTCCGCGAGGTGCCTCTGTGCATTCTGCATGGTCTGTCCGCTTACTGTGGCTCCATCATAAACGAAATGCTTTTGAGGAGTCACAGAGGCGTAGGGTCCGGAAGGGAAGGTCCGCGTGAGTTCCCTGTGGAGCAAGTCGTAAGTCGAGCAGATGGTGTTGCCGGCGGCATCGAGGCGTTTGACGAGGTCGCCGGGTGCGCTTCCGCAGGTTGAATCGGAATCGTAAGTATAATATGCGGTGCCGTTTCCGCTTGCCCCGATTTCGGGAACCGTCTCCGAAGTCATACGGCCCGTCCAATCATAAACAAAACTGCGAGACTGCGTGGAGCCCGACATCTGCGCGTTCTGAGTCAAGCTCATCATGTTTCCCAGGGGGTCATACGTGTACTTCGTCCAATATCCGGTTTGCGGAACGACCTGCGCACACGATCCGCCAAGCCAAGGAGTGGCGCCAGCGGTCACCTCGCAAACGGAGCTAAGGCGCCCGAGAGCGTCATGTTCAAATTGCCGGACCTTCGTGCCTTCATTGGTTGGATGCGGGCCGCGAGTCACGAGGACGTCGTTGGCTGTGCCGTAATTATAAGTCGTCGTTCCTCCTCCGCCGTCCTGAATGGTCAGGGGCCTGCTCATTGCGTCGTACGTGGTTGTGGTTCCTGCGACGGTGGAATTGGTTTGGCCTGCGGTGCCGGAGTACGGCACCGTCACGCGACTAGCGCGTCCGACGGCGTCATAATCCGTTTCAACGGAGTCGAAATTGGGTAAGCCGGGGCCTTGCCTTGTTTGCTGGAGACGGCTGCGGCCCAACCCGTCCAGCGTGGTGAGAGTGTCAACCGTGGAATTGCCGGAGTTGAAGTTTAACGTGGATTCGCTTTGGTTTTGATTTGGCGTGCAGGTGCCACCGGTTAGGACGCCGTAGCAATAGTTAGTAACGGCGTTGGCAGGATCGGTGACCGAGGCAGGGCGCCAGAAGTACGGATCGAGATACGAGGTTGTGGTTACCTTGCCGTTCTCATCCGTTGCTGTGAGCTGAACGCCGCCCGCGCAGTTCCAGGTCCTGGATTGAGTTAGGGTGCTGATGGCTTCGGTGACAGACGTGGGGAACGCGTTCCCGCACGTGGCGGTGAGAGCGCCGTAGGTGTAAGTCATGCTGCCACCGTTGACATCCGTGGCTGTCTTGACCATTCCAGTGTCGTAATAGGTAGATGAATTCCTCAGGTAGGCGGTGGAGCTGGTATACACGTTAGTGCTGGTGAGGTTTCCCCGGGGAGTGCTCACGCTGACGTGCTGCGGCGTTGGTAAATTTACTGGTGTGGAAACGGCGGTTTCATCGTAGCCGTAGGTGACCTGGGAGACAGGAGTGCCAGTGTTGTTGCAGGTCGGACTTGTGCCGGTTCCGTTGCAGGTGATGACGGTCTGGCTGAAAGCCGTGATGTTGCCAAGAGTCGTCGCGTAAGTCGCGAGGACCTTTTTCAGAAGTGGGCCATGTGGCGCAGCGCCGTAATCGTAGTCGTCCGTTTCGGTTGGAGCGCCGTAGGTGTTCCAGAAATCATCGTGCTCGCTCTGTTTGCCGTTGGGCATGAGCGTTACGATGCTTCGGCGCGCGATTGGCAGAGTGATAGCGGTGCCGTTGCACGGGGAGGCGGCGCCGTTGTAACAGGTCGCGAGTGTTCCGAGAAGCGTGCCTCCAGTATGCAACCCCTGGTAGACCTGACGCTGCGTTTCGTAGATTCCTTGAAATTGGAGAACCGTGTCGTTGCCGTTGGGAGCGAGGGAATCGCGCTCGGGGTCGGTGATGATGGTCTGCCAATTTGTGCCGCTAACTAGCGTGCGCGCGTAGGTCCAGGTGCCGCTCCAGCCCGCGCCGTCGGAAAGCGTTCGCGCGAGTGTGGCAGCCGAGCCATCGGCGCAGGTGATGTTTCCGCTGCTGCCGCCGGAATATGCGTAAGTAATTGTGCCGCCAGTGGGCAACGTGACGGATTTCAGGCGACCGGTGACGTAATGGGGATTGTGCGTATCATTCGGCGTGGTTTCGTAAGCAAAGGTGTATTTATCATTTGCGTTGACTGAGATATCGGGAAGATCAATTTCGCTGACCAGGTTGGCGCTCACCGGGCCATACTCGTGGATATTACTGCATCCAAAAGCCGTTTGAATGGTATATGAAGTGTATATCGTCTTGTAAGCGGCTGAAGCTCCCGAAGGAGCGGTGTAGGTGAGGGTGGTATTGGACGGAGCCGTGCCAGCAACTGTGAGCGCTGTCTGGCCGAGTGTGTCCGTGAAGACGCCGCTGGTGTTGGAGGAGATTTGGTTGCCGTTTCGGTCCGTCTTCATCGAAGCCGTGGGTCCAAGCGGCGGGTTTTCCGGGAGGATCAGCGCTGTGCCGTTTGTTGTGTAAATGGTGGCGCTCGTCCAAGAGTTCACCACCAGTTTGTACCCCGAGCCGTCGGAGGCCACGGAGGTGAAGGATTGGGGAGTGTTAGGAACGGTGGGACAGTTGGAATTCCCAGATCGGTTTGTGCCTCCGGAGAAAGAATGCGCGCTGCCGTTGCTGTCGACAAAGACCCAATTGCCGAAGTTCGAGTAATAAGTCGGGGTCATGTTGTTCGGAGGATTGCACGGAATGGGGCCGGCCACGATGGTTGAATAGGTGATGTAGCCGCTGGCGATCAGATAGATTCCGCCCCAGCCAAAGTTCGTCACAGGCTGCCACGTCTGGTTGCCGCTTGCTCCGACTGGGTACCAAATGGAGGAGTCGTAAGTTACATCGTAGCTGAAGTTAGTGCCGCGACCAGGTGTGTGGCGGATGGGAATTGTGTAGTGGACGTTCAGATTAGCATTGTTGACAGTGTCCGGACTTCCGCTGAACGAGCCGAAGGGAGGAGTGCCGAGAGTGGGACCTTGCGCTGAGGCGACGCCGACGAAAAGCGAGATAGCTGCGAACAAGAACAAGCAATGATGGGCGCGGGTCATGGGCGTCTCCTGTTGACGGCGTAAAGTTGCCTCTACAAAGAAAAGGAATTGGTCGTGAGGCCGGAGTTGACCGCTACTGATTGAAACTGAAGATCGAGGGACAGGTTGTTGTTCAAGTACTTTTGGACATGGAATGGGATCTGCGCTCCGTTCACGGGGCGATAGTCGGAAAAACCGATTTCGACGGGGAGATCGAGGTCTGCGTCATTGTCTGGATGAATGTTGTAAGCAAGCGAAACGGGAAGCGAGGTCGAGGCGTCGAGGTAGATGTCCATCTGGCTCAGATGTTGCAGGAGGCTAGCGACGCTTCCGGTTTGATTGGGAAATTGCTGCTGAATGCTCAGGTGTTGAACCGAGTGGCCGTTGCGGGTTTCCTGACCAATGTAAGAAAACACGGTGGTGGCCGAGCCGTTCAGGTTCGAGAAAGTGAACGTCGGGAACAGGCCCCAATCCGTAAACAGATTATGGACGGCTATGGAATGGGCGATGCTGTCGGTGCCGGACCAACTTCCGGTCGGACTATTGTTGGAATTCGTGCGGACCTCTTTGCGATTACCGGAAGAAAAACTCAGGGCGATTTTGCTGGAGCCGCTGGCGGTGGCTGTGAGGACGACAGAGCCGGATTCGTCGTCGGAGCCGGCGATGCGGCGCACGGTGCCAGAGAGGGTGACGTCGGAGAGCGCGATGTTGCCCGAGAGCGCGGCGGCGGATTGCGATAGCAGAGTTGCCGCCTGTGGGGAACTGTTTGGTGCCGGAGCGCTGGCCTGCTGAGAGGCGGACGGGAATGGGAATGACGAGCTGAGAACGATAGAAAGAACGAACCGAGCCACTCGCATGGGGCCTCCGGTTTGTCCACGGACCGTTCGGTCGGAACCGGTGAGACGTGGGCGGTTTAAATTGTCCAAACTCCCGTCGGTCGATTGGCAGGATGTGCAGCTATATAGAACGGTAACTAGAAACATGTCAACAACTTTCTGTAATATCGTCAGATTTTAATAGTAATCAGAGTTAGGCAAGGCGCAGGGAGGCCGCAAGTCCCGGACCTGAGCCTTGGTTTCCCGAATAGGCGAGATAGACTTTGAGCAAACCGTCTCCGCTTCTGCCCCTGATCTACTGCTACTTACAAGCGCCACACTTCCCGCCTTCCTTCGGACAGTACTTGCAATTCTTGCAGGCTCTGCAGGGATCAGCACCGGTGCAGCTCGCTGCGAAAGTATCGAAAGGAACTTGATTGATGAGAAGTACAGACAACATAATCGGCGCCAGCCAGTAACTCAGAGTAGTTATAACCGCTATGATAAACTGCCCGGCATACCACATGCATTTCGCGCTCACCACCTTCAGCATGACCACACTTTTCGCAGTCATCTTGGCTTCCGCATTGGTTGCGGTCCTTACTACAGTGGCTCTGTACGAAGATCAGAAGCGCCGTGTTGAGCGGAACTTGCTTGAACTCTCTAACCTCAACTTGGCTACGTCGAGCTTTGTCGGCGCAAATCTTCCAGGGATGCTCTCGCAGGCTCTCGATCGCGTCCTCGCCGTCGTTCGTCTTCGCGCAGGAGCTCTCTTCATTCACCACGGCGAGCCTAACGGCCCTACCTCCGTTGTCGCCGTCGGCTTTACTGATGATTTCTGCCGCGCCGCACAGCATGAGGGCCTTGATGACGTTCTGATTAAACTCGTAGCACGTGAAGGCGGTCTGCTCGGTTTCCGTGATCTCCGCGACGATTCTCTCTCGGCGCTCGAAAAAGGGCAGTCTATTCGCCGCTTCCGCGAGTTGGCGCTTGCGCAGGGGCTTCGCAGCGTGGTGGCCATCAGCCTCCAGGCAAAGGAACAAGCGTTTGGCGTGCTCCTTCTGGGAACACCCGATAGCCGACGCTTTAAACCCCCGGAGTTGCGGCTGCTGGTAGCCCTCGGGCATCAGATCGGCATGGCCGTCGAGAACAGCTACTTGATTCAGCAGACCGCGCGGCGTTCCGAGGAGCTCCACGTACTAAACGAAATTGGCCGCGCCCTAAGCTCGACTCTGAACAAGGAAGACCTGCTGAGAAAAGTGTGGGAAGAATTGCGGCGTCTCTTCGATGCCGAGAACTTTTACATCGCCGAACTCGACCCCCAGCGCGATGAAGTGCATTTCGATTTGGAGATGATTGAAGGCACGCGGATGTCCAAGCGGACGCGGCCGGCCGGGAATCATATCACCGAGTACATCATCCGCACGCGGCAGCCCGTTCTCATCCGTGCCAACTATGTTTCGGAAGCGAAGAAACTTGGCGTTGAACCGCTGCGCACGAAAGGGTGTTTTTGCGGTGTCCCGCTGGTCGCTTACGATCACGCTATCGGCGCGATGGCCGTGTACTCCGACCACGAGCGCGCCTTTGACGAAGGCCATCTGGAACTTCTGCTCGTTCTTGCCAGTGAAGCCAGCATCGCAATTGAAAACGCCCGCCTCTTCAGCGAAGAACGCACCAAAGCGCGGCACCTGTCGCTTCTCAACACCATTTCGCGGAATGCCATCGCCACGCTCAACCCGGACGAGATGCTCGCCAAGATCACCGAGCAACTCGAAGCTGGCTTGACCTATGATCACATCGGCATCGGCGTGCTGGATTACGCGACGCGTGAAGTGGTGATTCAAGCCGAAGCTGGAAATCGCCGCGGCACTTTGGGTCAACGCATTTCCCTCGGCACTGGCCTAATTGGCAACGTGGCGCGCAACGGACAGATGGCTGTCTATCGGTCCGCGTCTCACCCCGACGGCGCTGAGAAGCCTTTATTGCCCGATTCCGTGGCCGCTATCGCTTTGCCGGTCTTTTACGCTGAGCAGCTCCACGGTATTCTGTACATCGAGTCGTCAACACCGGTGGAATTCTCCGAGGAAGAACTTCTCCTCCTGCGGACGCTCGCGGACTTGATCGCGGGAGTGCTGCACAACGCACTGTCCTTTCAGAAGGCTCAAGAGCAAGCCACCACCGATGGCCTCACAGGACTTAAGACTTACCGTTTTTTCGAGGACGCATTAAGAGCCGAATGCAAGAACGCCAAGAAACATGGCTTCCAGTGCGCTGTTGTCTTGTTCGATTTGGACCATTTTAAGGAGGTGAATGACTCGCTAGGTCACTTGGACGGTGACGTGGTGCTTCAAAGTGTGGGACGGATTCTTAATAGCTTCTCAAAGAATGGAGCAATTGCCGCGCGACGCGGTGGTGACGAATTCGGTGTGATTGCCCATTGTCTCGATCCTAACTCGGCGTTGGAACTTGCGGAACGGATGAGGGGGGCACTGAATCAAGACCAGTTGTTGGGTAAGAATGGCGTAACCGCAAGCATCGGGGTGTCAGTCTTCCCTGATCATGCCTTGAGTCCAATAGAGCTGGTTAAATTAGCGGATGCGGCTATGTATAAGTCGAAGCGGCTCGGAGGGAATAAAGTTTCGATGACAGAAAGTCTTCCTCCGAGCTCTGCGAAATGATGAGACGAGGCAAAACCTGATGGATTCGCCCTGCCTACAACACGCCTAATGTGCTGCTGATTCTGAACCACTTGCAGCCATCGAAGCGGACAGGGTTTTGCCACGACCTGCGAGAGCACGTCGCACCGTTCTCGCACTGACACCGACCGTCCGTTCAATCTCGCGCCAGGAGACATTGGACGCACGCAGTTGGGCAATCCTGACGACATCCACGTCAGAGTTGGGCCGACCGATTCGCTTCCCTCTTGCCCGCGCAGCCGCGAGCCCCGACCGCACCCTCCCGCGAATCAACTCCCTTTCGAATTCCGCGATCGACGCGAAGATGCCGAACACTAGCCGGCCGTTTGGCGTGCTAGTGTCCACGCCTTCATGCAGCGAGACGAAATGTATGCCAAGGGCGTCGAACTCGGCCAGGGCGTTTACGAGCTGGCGTAGACTGCGTGCGAAACGGTCGTAGCGATAGACGAGGACGGTATCGAACTTCCGCCTTTTGGCATCCGCGAGCAGCCGATTGAGCGCCGGACGCGACTCCTTGCTGCCCGACACGCCCGAGTCGATGAACTCTTCGATGATGTCCCACTGGCGGCGCCCGCAATACGCTCTCAACTCATCAATCTGCATCGCAGCGTTCTGCTCTGCTGTCGAGACACGCCCATATAGTGCGACTCGCATATTTTCTCCCTCGCATGAAATGGAACCGGGACGCCACTTCGACGCCCCGGCCCGCCCGCACCTCCACTCGTGCTAGATGGCCAATGGAAATTCGCGCATCATTCTATCTGCGCCATCGAGGACAATCTCCTCCAGCTCGTCTGCTATGAGCCGCAAATCATCGGGACAATCGTGGTCATTGGCTAATTTCAGCAGAGGGCAGTAGTCATTTAGAATCTGGCTTACAGTCGCATGGTATTCATCATCTTGCTCATCATCTTGCTCGGGGTGCGTGAGATTCACAGCCACAATCGCAAGAGCGGCACCTTCAACGTCATTCTCTGCGCCCCTCTCGGCAATCGCGGCTTGCAAATCGTCCATCGATAGCCCATTACGTGCCATCATCCGGTCAAGATAGTTCTCTAATTCTTCTCGGCTATAACTTGGATTTGCGCGCATGAAGCCAAATAATTCACTCACTGCTATGTGATTCGCGGTCATCGTATCCTCCGGCTGCCTCGCTTTCCATCATCGGCACAGCGGCGAGGCGAATTCAATTTGCTGTGGACGCGCGGCACTCGCACGTTTAGGACAGTGGACACTCAACTACGGCTTCGCTCCCTCATACTTCATCAATCGAGGAAACTCGCGCTGTAGGTCGCGCCACGCACGGTTTGCGGCGCTAGTGCTCCCGCGTCCATCCTCAAGGTGATACCGGAACGCATGCTCCCACGCCTTCTCCTCCGCTGCGTTCAACCGTGCCAGTTTGCGTCTCACGATTGCACCCCCGCGCGCACTAATCGAACGTGCTTGCAGTGCCTCCGCTTCGCAGCGCATCGGTAGAAGAATTGCGGACACGAGCACTGCCACCGATTCATCCCAGGTTTGCGGATGTGCTGGACGCAGTACTCGGTGCTGGGCTGCGACTCGCTGGAGACGTAGAACGTGCGGATGCCTGCTGAGGGATGCTCTGCGGGACGTACGACAGACTGAACGGGGGGACTTACGACAGTAACGTAACTGTTATGCCTTACAATTGCAGTAGCCATTCGAGTCTCCTTTCAAGACTTGTTTGGTCAGCGTCGGGTCGGTGTTACAAGCACCGGCTCGGCGCGTTCTATCCTCTAAGACTTCTCCATCAACCTTCTCGCTCGCTCTATGTCGCGCGCGGTCCAGAGTCGGACACTCACCCCGCCGACCTTCTGCACTCGCGGCGCCTTAATCCAATTGCCATCCGCGATGTACCGCTGCAAGGTCATTAGGCTGATACCGAGCTTCTTTGCTGCGTCCCGAGATGAGCAAGCGTTCATGTTGTTACAGACCTATAGCAGCGTGCCGGAAACGTGTCAAGCACAAAATGCACTCCCGCGAAAAAATAAATTTGCGAGCCACACGCGCATCTGGCATCACGATTGCACAGGGCACGCGAAACCGAAAACGCGAAATCGCCAATGAACACACGGCTTGCAGCGCGTCGGGACTGCCGCATGCAGGCGCCTGCTCTCTGCTGTCGCGCCACCCCTCCACACCCAAGGGGTACCCAAGAAGACCCCCACGGGTCAAAGCGAACGAGTATGCGTGCGAGACTTTTTTGCGAATTTAGGAATATTCCGCTGACAGTGACAAGACCTGCCACCGCACGTCCGGTAATGCGACTTCCATGATAGGTCTTTGTCAAGAGGGCAAAAGCTCTCCCGACGCGCTACGGAGGAGCGCGGGTGTAAATCCTTTCGGTTTCTTCGCC
>JBGPDI010000056.1:0-30237 GCA_041482215.1 Candidatus Acidiferrum sp.
GGGACCGAGCGCATGCTGGTCGATTTCGGTCGTGCTTCGATGATCGACAAGGCGCGGCAACAACCGGACAAAGTCAAGATGGTTTTGGACAAGGTGCGCACCGACGGCCTAATGACCGCGATAGATGCTGTTCGCAGCAAGCTTGACCAGCCGCTCGCACTGGGCTACTGCAACGTGGGTAACGTGATCGAGGTGGGCGAAGGCGTCACGCAGTTTAGACCGGGAGACCGGGTAGTTTCCAATGGCAGCCACGCCGGAGTTGTGAGTGTGCCAAAGAACCTGTGCGCTCGGATCCCCGATAACGTCGATGATGAATCGGCCGTCTTCACCGTGCTGGGCGCGATAGGACTTCAGGGCTTGCGCTTGGCTCAGCCGACCCTCGGTGAAACGGTGGTGGTAACGGGCCTGGGACTTATCGGCCTGATGACCGTGCAGCTGTTGCGAGCCCATGGTTGCCGGGTGATGGGCATCGACTATGATCCGCAGCGTCTTGAGATGGCGCGCAATCTCGGTGCACATGCGGTCGATCCTTCCGCCAACGACGACCTCGTGTTGCAAGCCATGGATTTTTCCCGGGGGCGGGGTGTAGACGCCGTAATCATCACGGCATCCACGGAAAGTTCAGAGCCGGTTTCGCAGGCTGCCAAAATGTGCCGGAAGCGCGGCAGGGTTGTGCTCGTGGGGGTCACCGGTCTCAAACTCTCGCGACATGATTTTTACGAAAAAGAAATTACTTTTCAGGTGTCCTGCTCGTACGGTCCGGGCCGCTACGACGCGTCCTACGAGCAAAAAGGACAAGACTACCCTGTCGCGTTCGTGCGCTGGACGGAGCAGCGCAACTTCGAGGCAGTTCTGGATCTGATGGCCTCGAAAGCGCTGAATGTGGCGCCGCTTATCACACATCGCTTCGGTATCGAACGCGCAGAAGCGGCTTATTCTA
The DNA here is from genome assembly GCA_041482215.1 of Candidatus Acidiferrum sp. GTDB lineage: Bacteria > Acidobacteriota > Terriglobia > Acidiferrales > UBA7541 > Acidiferrum. The sequence goes on from JBGPDI010000056.1 coordinate 941, forward strand.
TTCTGAGCAGCGGTGAGCCTTCGTTGGGAATAGTCCTGCAGTATCCGGATGCGGCGTCAAAAAAAGAAACAGACTCTCGCACAGTTCTACTCGGCGGCTCAAGGTCTTTCGGCGTAGCCGCCAAGCCGGTGGTGGGTTGCATTGGGGCTGGCAATCATGGCGGGCGAATACTGATTCCTGCGCTGGCGAAAGCCGGGGCGGAGCTCCACACCCTCGTGACAAAAAATGGATTGAATGCCGTTTATTTTGGGAAGAAGTTCGGCTTCACTAAAGCGTCCACCAGTACCACTGAGCTGTTCGCAGAAAATGAAGTCAACACACTGGTCATCACCACGCGGCACGACAGTCACGCGCGGCTTGCGGCAGAAGGGCTGCGCCGGGGGCGGCATGTATACGTGGAAAAGCCGCTGGCCTTGAATCGGGAGCAGCTCGCTGAAGTGGAGAGTGCCTACGCCGAGTCCGCGACAAAAGGTGCGGCGCCAATCCTTCTTGTTGGATTTAACCGAAGATTCTCTCCTCATGTGCAGCGTATGCACAAGATGCTGCGGGGGACGCAAGGTCCCAAGTCACTGAATCTGTTAATGAATGCGGGTGCGATTTCCCGGGATCACTGGACGCAGGACTCGCAGGTTGGCGGAGGGCGCATTCTTGGTGAGGCTTGTCACTTCATTGATCTGGCGCGTTTTCTCGTGGGCTCGCGGATTGCTAGGGCAAGCGCCCGTGCATTGGGGGATGGCAGCGGCGCTACCGCTAGTCCAGATACTGCCCAGATTTCATTGGAGTTCGAGGACGGCTCGATTGCATCCATTCAGTACTATGCCAACGGGCATCGTTCTTTTCCGAAGGAGCGTGTTGAGGTGTTTGCCTCAGGGCGAATTCTTCAGTTGGAAAACTTCCGCGTGCTGCGAGGCTTTGGGTGTCCGGGATTTAAGGTGTTCCGGACCTGGCGGCAGAACAAGGGACATTCCGCTTGCGTGCAAGCGTTTCTCAGTGCCGTTGAGTCGGGAGGCCCTTCGCCGATTCCGGCAGACGAAATCTTTGAGGTTTCCCGAGTTGCCATCGACGTGACTGAAGGCTTAAAGGGCCGCTAGGGTACGCGCCGCGGTGCGACGAGAAGGTAGCGAGCCGCATCGCGGAGGTTGTCGCGGGAGAGAAGAGGGCAGTGCATGTGGGTAGTTAGGCGCCTAAACTACTATCGGCGCATCTTCTCCGCATATCTCGGATCGGGCAAAAGCCAGCTCACCTTCTGGCACGACGTTCCAGAGGCGAATCCAAACTTCCGTGTCGACGACATCGGTGAGTATTACCAGCCATTCGTGGCGAAAGCGAACTACCCGGGGCACTACGACGCGGTCGGCGTGCCGGTGCTCGACTACCGTGGCGCGATCGGATTGCAATACAACCCAATCGCGATTGCACAATATGGACTCGGGAACTATAACCTCTGGCTGCGCATGGCCGACCCGGAACGCCGCCGCAAGTTCCTACTCAGTGCCGACTGGATGACTGCGAACCTGGTGCAGAACGCGCAGGGACAGTGGGTCTGGATACACAACTTCGATTTCGAGTATCGGCATACTCTACGCGCTCCGTGGTACTCGGGATTGGCGCAGGGCCAGGGAGTTTCACTGTTGGTGCGTGCATGGAAGGAAACGGGCGAGCAGAAGTATGTAGATGCCGCACAGCGCGCGTTCAATACACTTCTGGTGGACATCTTGGACGGAGGCACGCTGTACATCGACCAGAAGGGCCAGCTGTGGATCGAGGAATACCTAGTTCCGCCGCCGCCGACTCACATCCTGAACGGCTTCATATGGGCGAGCTGGGGCGTGTACGACTACTGGTTGGCGACCAAGCAACAGCGCGCGCGCGATTTCTTCGATGCTCTCATGGGTACAATTGCGAACGAGCTGCCGCACTACGACATCGGGTTTTGGTCACTATATGAACAATCGGGGACGCTGCTGCCGATGATCGCCAGCACGTTTTATCATCTTCTGCACATCGCGCAATTAGAGGTGCTGCACCGGATCACTGGGCAGGAAGTCTTCGGCGAGTTCGCAGAACGATGGGAGCGCTATACGGTCAGCCCATGGAAGCGGAACCGCGCGGTGCTTTATAAGGCCGTATTCAAGGTTTGCTACTACTAATGAGAATCCTCTTCGTCTCCCCCTATTTCCCGCCGGAGATGGGCGCTCCTTCGGCACGAGTATCGGAACTGGCGCGGCATTGGGCGCAGGCAGGTCACGATGTAACGGTGCTTACAGCCTTTCCGAACCAGCCGAACGGCGTGGTCCCGCCGGCATACCGAAAGGCGATGCGTCGGCTAGTCCTGACCGAGGACTACTATGGTGCGCGAGTAGAACGCACCTGGTTGATTCCGACGCCGAATCGGAAACCGTGGGAACGGATCGTCAACTATGCCTCTTACTGCGTGTCAGCTTTGTTGCGTGGACTTTTTCTTCCCAAGCCGGAGGCGATCATCGGCACTTCTCCTCAAATGCTCGCTGCAGTAGCGGGATTGGGGCTTGCCAAGCTGCGGCGCGTGCCGTTCATCTTAGAGGTCCGGGACCTCTGGCCAGAATCACTCATTGGAGTTGGCTTGGCCGGCAACAAACATCCGCTCTATCGCCTTATCGGCAAGCTGGCTGATATGTTGTACCGCCATTCCGATCACATTGTGGTCGTTTCGCCGGCGTTCAAGGACTATCTCCACCGACACTGGGGCATACCGCTGGATAGGATGTCGATTATTGTGAACGGTGTCGAGCAAGACCTCTTCTCTCCGGGTGAACCCGACCAGCAGCTCCTCAGTGAGTTTGGGTTTGCGGGAAAGTTCGTGGTGTCCTATATCGGAACGTTGGGCAGCGCTCAGGGTGCATCGACCATCCTTCAAGCAGCGGAGTTGCTGCGCCATCGGCCGGAGATTGCCTTCCTTTTGGTGGGTGACGGGGCGGATCGGGAGAGCATTGAGCGCCAGGTTCGGGACCAAAAGCTTCAGAATCTTAAGCTTCTGCCGCAGCAGCCGAGGTCTGCCGTGCCCAGTTTAATTAGGAGCTCCAAAGTTTGCCTGGTAGTACTGCGAGGTTCCGAAGTGTTCAAAACTGTGATCCCTACGAAGATGCTGGAGTTCATGTCGTGCGGCAGGCCGGTTGTGGTGGCTGTGCAAGGACAGGCGCAAGAAATCGTAGAGGCGGCCCAAGCTGGTCTCTGTGTGCCTCCAGAGGATCCTGGAGCTCTGGCGGCCGCCGTCGAACGCCTTTATAAGGATGAGGAGGAACGCGAACGCTTGGGAAGAAATGGCCGCCACTATGTTGTGAGGTATTTTTCGCGGGAACAAACTGCCCGGGATTATATAGCCGTACTGCAACGAGTGGCTGAGATCGAAAGTGTGGTGTTCGAAAAGGCCGCCTGCGGGTGATGGCGGGAAGAGCATGCGAGGCGTGTAAGCCTTTCTTCGGCGTGAAGTATTTAACTTTGTTCTGCAAGCTGCCACGCCCTGGCTCCGCGCAATCCAGGTTGAGCCGGTGAACTGCTGCTAACAAGAGCCGTTGATAACAAGTTGCCGCCGTCGGTTGTAATCATTCAGATGAGAGTGCGGACTCTGTTACGGGGCTAGCAGATTATCGGCCTGGCCGTATGCAAAGTTCTGCTGTCGCGCGACTTCGAGGAACGCTTAATTCATGTTGATGGAAGACGTGGATCCTTGCCGAAATTTGCATCAACGTTTCAGAACAATCTACTTTTCTGAGGGCGCGATCTATCAGGGGTTCGAAAAGGGTTTCTATCGCAATGTTCGCCTCATGGCGCGGCAGGTCATATCGGCATGTCAGTACTTTCAAAAATAAGGGCGGTTTTCTGACGAAAAACCGAATTGTTATTAACCACAAATCTGCTGCTGTCTGACGATTACTGCAACCCTTTGATTTCAATCTGCCATTTCCTGTAGCTGAGAAATTCAAAAGCAACAACTTCTGTTCGTTGGGTTTTCGAATCGGGAGGGGCGCAAGAGCCCATGATAAATCTCCTCGTGTTTCTAGGCAGTTTGTTTTTGTCGCTGGTGGCCACATGGTGCGTGCGGAGAATCGCAAACGCAAGAGGGTGGATCCACGAGCCGAAGTCGGACAGGCACATACACACGACGCCAGTGCCAAGGCTTGGTGGGGTGGCGATCTATTTTTCGTTTATGAGCGTTGTGATTGCGGCGATGGTAATTCCACGGCTGTTGGAAGGCGAGTGGCCGCTCCACGGCAGAGCCATGATGGGGATGCTGGGGCCGGCATTTCTCGTTTTCCTGCTGGGGCTATGGGATGACGTGAGGTCGTTGAACGCGTACTGGAAGTTCGCGGTGGAGACGGTAGCGGCGATTTGGCTGTATACGGGAGGGTACGGAATTCACAATTTGGGACCGATTCATGGCGGGCGAACGCTCGAGTGGGTGTATTGCTTACCGTTAACGATATTTTGGGTTCTGTTGATTACAAATGCCTTTAACCTGATCGATGGCTTGGATGGGCTGGCAGCTGGGTCGGCGGTGTTCTCGACGGTCGTGGTATTTGTGATGTCGCTAGTTGCCGCAACCCCGCAGGTAGCGTTCTTTGCGATCGCATTGGTGGGAGCGACGCTTGGATTCTTGCGATTCAATTTCCAGCCGGCGACGATTTTCTTGGGCGATTCGGGAAGCTTGTTCATCGGATTCATGCTAGCGGCGCTGGCGCTGGCGGGATCACAGAAAGCGCCGACGATTGTGGCAATAGCGATACCGATCGTGTCGTTGGGGTTTCCGATTCTGGATGTGGCGTTAGCGGTGATACGGCGATTCCTGGCGGGCAAACCATTGTTTGACGGGGACAGGTCTCACATTCATCACAAATTGATGAAGCGTGGGTTGTCGCAGCGGGATGCGGTGCTGACCCTGTACATAGTGACGGCGGGATTCGGATTCCTGAGTCTGATACTACTGCAACAGCGAAGAGCGATCGCGTTGGTGCTTGCGGTTGTGTGGATAGGAGTATTCCTTGGAGTGCACCAATTGCGGTATCAGGAATTCGCGGAGCTGCGATCCGTGCTGCAACGGGTGACGCGACGCCGGCAAATCCTCGCCAATCATGTGGCGCTTCGGCAAGCCGCGGAAAAGCTGAGAGATTGCCACCACCTCGAAGCGATGTGCCAGATCCTGCGAGATACGTTAGAGCCTATCGGATTTGACGCCGTGCGTTTTCTGAAGCTGGGTCAAAACGGCTATTCGTCGGAGACGCTTCAACCAATGCAGTACTCGCCAGATGGATCGTGGCTGCTTTCCTGGTGCGCGCACGAAACAGCCGAACCGCCGTGGGAATTGAAACTGGATTTGATGACAGAATCGACGAACCGGTGGGGGTACTTTTGGCTAATCCGCATGTCCAATAAGGATTCTTTAGAGCTGGATGTAAACATGCTGACGGAAGAGTTCCGCAGCTCGCTTTCTGGGGCGATTGAACGAGCGACCAATAGATTGGAAAGATTGGAGAATGTTGAGGTGGCTGCAGGAAATGGAAAAGCCCGTAAGATCGCGGCTGGAACCATGGCGGATTGAGGCAGAAATAAAAAGGTATCCGAGCGTTGCGTTCAATGAGCTTCGGTTTAAATGCTATCTCATGCGAAACACTTCCAGAACTCAGAATTACGAATTAGAACTTTAGGAAAAGGAGTCCATATGAAGGGTGTTGTTCTTGCAGGTGGAACAGGGAGCCGGCTCAGTCCACTCACGCGCGTGACAAATAAACATCTTCTGCCCATTTACGACAAGCCCATGATCTATTACCCGCTACAGACGCTGGTTGAAGCGGGAATCCAGGACATCCTGATCGTGACGGGGGGGAACAACGCGGGAGACTTTTTGCGGCTGCTCCGCAACGGGAAAGACTTCGGCCTGAATCAGCTCAGCTTTGCCTATCAAGAAGGCGAAGGAGGGATTGCAGACGCGCTGCGGCTGGCGGAGCCGTTTGCGGCAGGGGAAAAAATCTGCGTGATCTTGGGGGACAACATACTGGAGAACAGTGTGCGCGAGGCGAGAAAGACATTCGAACGGCAGGAGGACGGCGGGTTGATCCTGCTGAAGGAAGTGCGGGACCCAGAGAGGTTTGGAGTGCCGGTGTTCGAGGGCAAACGAATTGTGCGGATCGAGGAGAAGCCAAAAGTTCCAGGATCATCCTACGCCGTGATAGGCGTGTACTTTTACGACGGAACGGTGTTCGAGCGTGTGCGAACGCTGAGGCCATCGGGACGTGGCGAGTTTGAAATCACGGATGTAAACAATTCTTATCTAAATGAAGGAAAGCTGAGCTACGACGTCATTGAGGGAGGGTGGACGGACGCGGGTACGTTCGAATCTCTCTGGCGAGCGACGAAGATGGTGCGGGAGAAAGTGCTAATCGCCGAAGAAGTGAAACTGGCGACGGCATCGGCGAGGTAGACAAGAAGAGTTTTACCCCTCCCCGTACAGCCGGGGAGGTGATCCTTAATGTATCTGTGTGCGCTGGACCACTTTTGTCTTGGGACGAGCGCTACTAGTGGACGGCCCGCGGCTCGAAGTCGTGCAGGAGAATTCGAGGAAGATTCGGGCGGAACTAGGCGGTATGGAAGTGCTGGTGGCTAATGACAGGGCGAACAGAATGACGTACACGAAGGAAATCGCGACAGTCTCGACCAGGGAGTCAGAATAATGAAGATTTTTGTCACCGGCGGCGCAGGGTTTATTGGTTCCAATTTCATTCGGCATGTTCTCGATAGCGGAAAGAATTTTGTGGTCGTCAACTATGACAAGCTTACTTATGCGGGAAATCTAGCCAATCTGGAATCGGTCGCCGACAATCCGAATTATCACTTTGTGAAAGGGGACATCTGCGATCCAGCTGCGGTAGAAGCAGCAATGCGCGGTTGCGATGCGGTTATTCATTTCGCCGCAGAGTCCCACGTCGACAGGAGTATCTACGAGCCGGCTCCAGTAATTCAGACCAATGTCACGGGCACTTTCACTCTTCTGGAAGTGGCACGTAAAATGTCGATGTCGCGATTTGTGCATATTTCCACGGACGAAGTGTATGGAGATATTCCACCTAGCGTCTTTGCCGACGAAACTTTTCCGCTACAGCCGAGCAGTCCGTATTCCGCGTCGAAGGCGGCTTCCGATCTCTTGGTTCGTTCATATGTGCGAACGTATAAGTTTCCGGCGTTGATCACCCGATCTTCGAACAATTACGGTCCATATCAGTTTCCAGAAAAATTTGTGCCTCTTATGATCACCAATGCCCTCAACGACAAGGCGCTCCCCGTTTATGGCGACGGCAAGCAGCAACGGGATTGGCTGCACGTCGAGGACAACTGTCGAGGGATTCTTGCAGCCTTGGAAAAGGGCAAAATCGGAGAGGTTTACAACATTGGGGGACAAGACCTCGATGAAAACCTAACGCTGGTCAAGCGCATTCTCAAGCTGGCCAGGAAACCGGAGAGCTTGGTTTCATATGTGCAGGACCGTCCGGGTCACGACCGTCGTTACGCTCTGGATTGCACCAAATGTGAAACCGAACTGGGCTGGCGCCCACAAATTGCACTGGAGGATGGCCTACGCCAAACAATTGACTGGTATAAGAATGAGAGCAATTGGGTAGCGAACGTGCGAGCTGGCGAGTATTTGTCATATTACGAGAAGTATTATGACAATCGTGACAGATCTCTTCATGCGCTTGCTAGCTCGGCGGCAAAGAGTTCGCAATAATCCTGAAGCTATCTCGCGTGCCTTGCTGTAAGGTGGCGCAATCGATGATCATTGGAGTTCATGCAACGAATAAAGACATCGCTTCCCGGTGTGATTGAGCTGCGGCCTGTAATTCATGGTGACGAGCGTGGCTTTTTTTTGGAAACCTTCCATCAAATGAAATTCACCAGTCTAGGCATAGCGGATACATTCGTCCAAGACAACCACTCGCGTTCTGCCAAAGGAACGCTACGTGGCCTCCACTATCAGCTAAAGCAACCCCAAGCAAAACTTTGCCGCGTGATAGAGGGCGAAGCTCTCGATGTAGCTGTCGATATCCGCCTTGGCTCCCCGCATTTCGGAAAATGGACGAGCGTTCTCCTGTCCGCAGCGCATCATAATCAGATATACGTGCCACAGGGATTTGCCCACGGGTTCTTGGCTCTTACCGACAACGTGCAATTTCTCTATAAATGCAGCGACTATTACGCACCATCAGATGAGCACGGTATCTCGTGGGAAGACCCGACCTTAAACATCACATGGGGTATTACCAAACCTGTTCTTTCTGCAAAAGACGCAATAAATATTCGACTTGCTGAAATTCCCGAGAAACTCCTGCCGCGATATTAATCAACATGAGGCCCACGATTCTACTGACGGGGAAAACGGGCCAGGTCGGCTTCGAACTTGACCGTTCGCTCTCACAACTCGGCCGACTCTTTGCCCCCGACCATCGCGACCTGGATCTACTCGATCCAGATAGCGTTCGAAGCGCAATTCGCGACACCCACCCGCAACTAATCGTGAACGCTGCCGCATACACGGCCGTGGATGCGGCGGAAAATGATGAATCTAATGCCTACGCCATCAACGCGGAAGCCCTGGCGCTTCTTGCTGACGAAGCAAAGCGGCTCGATGCACTTCTGGTGCACTACTCGACGGATTACGTTTTTGACGGCACGAAGCGATCGCCATACAACGAGACAGATGAAACAAATCCACTTAACGTTTACGGCAAAAGTAAACTTGCAGGGGAGCAGGCTATTCGCGCCTCAGGCGCGTCGCATCTTATTATTCGCACTGGTTGGGTCTACGCGAACCGTGGGCGAAATTTTCTGCTTACTATTTTGCGCCTCGCCACAGAACGCGAGGAGTTGAGAATTGTTTGCGATCAAATCGGCGCTCCGACGTGGGCCAACGATATCGCTGCGGCAACGACCAAAATCCTGACGGAGATGTATACCTCGGATAAGATTCAGACATCTATGCCTTCTATCAGCGGCACGTACCACATGACTGCAGGGGGTGAGACGAGCTGGTTCAACTTCGCAAAAGTGATTCTCGATAAAGCGTCGAGTGTTTCGCCGGAAGTTCCGTGGTTTGCCGCCGCCACTCAAGGTCGCCCGCTTATCGCCAAGCGCATCATCCCAATTTCAAGCGATGAATTCCGATCCCCGACACGCCGACCAATCTATTCAGTCCTCTCAAATTCCCGCATATCGCAGATCTTCCACATTGGGTTACCAGACTGGGCCACGCAGTTACAGCGTTGTCTTGTAACTGCACTGCTGGATGAAAACCAACCTGGATCTATTTCGGCACAAAGCAGTCGCTTACTTACACCTTCGACTTGAACTGTTGTTCTGCTGGTATGTCCATCGGACTTCTTCCCCTTCAGCGTTCCCCTTTCTTCTAACCGCGCCTCCCTTCCTGCCTTTTATTTCCGGCTGTCCCAATCCCCGTTGAACTTCTTGTGCCAATGGAAGCAACAAGCGCACCGTTCGCGCGAAACTGGGCGAGGATTCAACCACTGCACATTCGGTGGCATTCGAAGCCTTCAAGCTTCCCTCCCGGAAAGCAGGGCGCTCAATGCGAGATAGCAAAGCATGTTTATGCGCTTTTCACACGTCGTCACACGTTTTAAGTAGGCGTAGGATCCGTTCTTATGAATACAGTACTAAATGAATTCTACTTAATTTCTCGCACGAAGCCCGGCATGCAGAAGAGTTTTCACTATTCGTTCGGCCGCATGACCATCCCAGAGTGGGGGTATTCGGCCCTTTTGGCCGTCTCCTTGAAGAATCTGCTTCGTAGCCGCAATGATTTTGGAAGGGTTTGTTCCAACGAGGAGATTTGTGCCCTGGGAGACAGTGATCGGGCGCTCCGTATTCTCGCGCAGAGTCAAACAAGGGACGCCAAGAGCCGTAGTTTCTTCCTGGATTCCCCCGGAGTCGGTCAAAGCCAGGGTCGCCTTGCTTAGCAGGCAGAGAAAATCAAGATATCCCAGTGGCGCAATCAGGCGGAGTTGCGGGTGGTGTTTGATACCACTCTGGATTAGCCGCTGTTGAGTACGCGGATGCACCGGGAACACGACAGGGAGATGCTGGGCAATTGCATCGATTGCGCCAATGATCTCAGCGAGCTTTTCTGTAGAATCCACGTTTGAAGGGCGGTGAAGCGTCAGAACGCCAAAAGATTGCCAACCTTTACCATTGCAGAGTCCGAGTGCATCACCGATGCGAGATTGTTGGGCGAACGGAAGGAAATGAAGGAGCGAGTCGATCATGACGTTCCCCACAAGATGGATCAATTCTCGGGGTCGTCCTTCTTTGATCAAATTCTTGACCGCATCGTTTTCCGTGGCGAACAGATATTCGGCTAGAGCATCAGTAAGAACTCTATTTATTTCTTCTGGCATGGAGCGATCAAAACTACGCAGGCCAGCTTCTACGTGAGCCACAGGGATTCCCAGTTTGACCGCCGCCAAGGAAACAGCGACCGTGGAATTAACGTCACCAACCACGAGGACGAGATCAGGTTGCCTTTCGATAAGGATGGGTTCGACGCGTTTAAGGATTTCTGCTGTTTGCTCTGCGTGAGTACCGGAACCAACCCCAAGATTGATGTGCGGGTCGGGAATACCCATCTGGCGAAAGAAAATATTCGAAAGGTTTTCGTCATAATGCTGGCCGGTGTGGACGAGGATGGGTTCGATTTCTGGATGAAGTTGCATTTCACGAATGAGGGGAGCGATTTTGGGCAGATTTGGACGCGCCCCCACGATGTTGATGATTCTTAGGCAACGACTCATTTATTGGCCTTTTCGGTAACTCACAGAGTATAACATCCGGACCCGGTGACTAATCCCCGTCAGAAGAGATCTCTTAGAATATGCATCGGTGGTCGTTCTCACTTCAATTAAAGGACCATCGTGTTTTTGGTCCACATCGAGCGCGAGTTTCAAGCAAATGCTAGAAACGGTGGCCTGGGAACTTATCGGGAAGCTGAGGATTCTCCAAGGCAATCTGTGAATACCCACGTAAGCGCACGGGGTTCTGGTATAGAGACAGATGGGGAGGTCTCAGGAAACTAAGGTCCGAATACGGGTTCGAGGTTGAGAACTGCCCGAGAACAAAACTCCCCAAATACGCGCCCAATACCTTCTTGGGAAATTAAGGTTCGTTTACAGGTTCGAATCTGAGAACCATTCGAGAACAAAACCCCCAAATACCCTGTATTATCGGCATGCATGACGCAGCTAGAGGCCAGACGAATCAACAACATAGTTTTTCTAAAGGCAACCGTAGGTCCTAGGTTCAAATCCTAGCGAGCCGCTAATCCTGGTTCGCTTGACGAAGAACGCGCAAAACCCATTGGGGGCATTCGAATGAGGCGATTCCGCTGTCTGTTTTTCGTGTTTTCACTCTTGTGGTTGGGCAAAGCGAACACGGTTAGCGCGCAGTGGAATCCGCTGAACTCCGTACTCTCGGTGCAGCGTGAGCCGGATGGAGTGCAATTCACGCTGCAAAGTGGGGCGCTGAAGCTGCAAGTTTGCTCCGACTTCATTATTCGAGTGCGCTACTCGCCTGTACTGCCATTTCCATCACGACCGGAATTCCTGGTGATTAAGGAAAACTGGCCAGCAACGAAGTGGGAAATGCAGTCCACTGATGACGCAATCGTTGTGAGCACTTCACAAGTGAAAGCTGTTGTTTCGCGCAAGGATGGCAGCATCACGTTTCAGGATTCCGCTGGCAAGAATTTGTTCGAACAGAATGAAGTCAGCATGACGCCGGTTGTGGTGAATGGTGAGAAGACGTATCACGCGGAGCTGTGGTCGAAGCTTTGGGGTTCGTATGAGTCTTTTTATGGGCTAGGACAGCATCAAGCGGGTGTTTGGAATTACCGCGGGGAAGTCGTGGACATTTCGCAGGACAATACGAACATCAGTATTCCGTTCGTACTTTCCAGCAATGGGTATGGAATTTTCTGGAACAACTCTTCGCGCAGCCGTTTCAATAACCGTTTTCTGAATGCGTTTTACTTGAGCTCGGAAGTGGCCGATGTGCTGGACTACTATTTTCTCTACGGTCCGGAATTCGACAAGATCATCGGCGGATACCGGGAGCTTACGGGCGCGCCGCCCATGTTCGGCAAATGGGCCTACGGATTCTGGCAGTGTAAGAATAAGTACAACTCGCAGGATGAGTTGCTCAGCGTCGCGCACAAATACCGGCAGCTGCACATCCCCGCCGACAACATCGTACAAGACTGGTTCTGGTGGTACACCATGGGTGAGCCGGTATTCGACAAGGCGCGCTACCCCGATCCGCCAGGGATGGTGGAAGATCTCCACAAAAACAACTTTCACTTGATGATTTCCTTTTGGCCTTACGTTCGTCCGGGAACGAAGACGTACGAAGACATGGATAAGCGCGGCTTTTTCATCGACAAGACGAAAGTTGGCGCATTTCATCCGGCGCAGATGGGGCTGTACGATGCGTTCAATCCCGAAGCGCGAAAGTATTACTGGAACTTGATGGACCAGGCGCTTTTCAAAATTGGTGTGGACGCTTGGTGGTTGGATACAACGGAACCCGAAACCGAGGATCGCGAAACAAACATCCTCGTAACAAACAAGTCGTTCCTCGGAAATGGCGCGCGGTACGCCAACATGTTTCCGTTGATGACCACGACTGCCGTTTACCAAGGCCAGAGAAGCGCTTCCGACAAGAAGCGTGTGTTCATTCTTTCGCGTTCCGCGTTCGCCGGAGCGCAGCGCAACGCCGCTGCAGTTTGGTCGGGTGACGTAAATTCGGACTGGGTATTTTTCAAGAAACAGATACCTGCGGGACTGAATTATTCGATCTCCGGGCTTCCATACTGGACGACGGACATCGGTGGATTTCTCTCCGGCAATCCCGACGATCCGGAATACCGAGAATTGTTCATTCGCTGGTTTCAATTCGGCGCGTTCAATCCCATCCTGCGGGTGCACGGAACACGCTCCACGAATCAGAATGAATTGTGGTCCTATGGTGCTGACGCGCAGAAGATTCTTGTTAGCTATGACACGCTGCGCTACCGGCTACTGCCCTACATTTATTCGATGGCGTGGATGACCACGAGCCAGGGCTACACGCCAATGCGCGGCCTGGTGATGGACTTCCGCACCGACGTGCGGACGGCCACTATTGGAGACCAATTCATGTTCGGCCCGGCCTTTCTCGTGAGTCCGGTAACCGAACCCGGCGCAACTACGCGACGAACTTACCTGCCAAACGCGAAGTGGTACGACTTTTGGACGGGAGCTGCCGTGCAAGGTCCGCGAACGGTTGATGCCGACGCACCGATTGAAAAGCTTCCTTTATTTGTCCGTACTGGATCGATTATTCCGATGGGACCGGAGAAGGAATGGTCCGCGGAAAAAGCTGAAGACCCAATTGAATTGCGTGTCTATCGAGGAGCGAACGGAGATTTCACCCTCTACGAAGATGAAAACGATACGTATAACTATGAGAAGGGTGTGCACGCAACGATCCAGTTCCATTGGGACGATGCGAAACAAGCTTTGACGATCGGCGAGCGCAAGGGAGAGTTTCCAGGAATGCTGGCCGAGCGCAGTTTTCAAGTTGTTTTCGTCGGCTTAGACCATGGCGTCGGGGTGATGCCGGAGGGCAAACCTGACAAGATCGTGCGCTACGTCGGCAAACAAATTACGGTTACGCCCTAAAAGTTTGCTTTTAGAGACGCGTATGCGAGTGAGCCGCCGACTTCTTACCCATCGGGTAGCGGCGTGCCTTTCCCGCGGACTCTTCAGCGCAGCTTTTCAAAGATTTGCTTTGCTTCTCGCAGCTTTTGCAAAACGTATGCTTTTTCTGCCGGTGAATTCCAGTCCGGGTAGCGTGACGTCACATCCAACACGCGATCGATCCAGGCGGCAAAATACTCTGCATCTTCTGGGGAATGCGGCGGTTTTCCACCAACCGTGAAGTACACCGGGCTAGTGGTGGCGTAGACGTAATTGTCCAGCACCGGATATTCCGCCTGATCGCTCGATGCCCGGAGGAGGCACCAACCGGTTTCTTGCAAGGGAATCGTTCCGGTAATACTTGCCGAATCCCTTGTGCCTTCCAGTTTCAGGCTCTGCGCCACACGTCCATTGCAAACGACCTCCAGACGATCAACTGGCACAATCGACCGCAACTTTGCAGTGAAGGGAACTGCGGTTTGTGGCGCGTCAACTTTCAACTCTTCGCCGACGCGCTGGCCTCCCATGGTGAATTCCAGCAGCGGTCCGTTGGTCGCAAACGTGTGTCCTTTTTTCAATGCCTCGTACCACTGTTCAACATTAACCGGCCATTCCGGTACCCACGCATAAACACGGTTCATCCCCACCGGCCCGCGCAGCGATGCAAAATTTGTCATCGCATCCGTGCCCGCGCCTGCGGGGATGCGATACCCCAGATTCAGCAGCTTGTACCAGACAGCCGCAGTAGATTTGTGATCGCTGAAACCGACAATCTCCATATAATCCAGTTTCCCCAGCGCGACATCCACCGGCAGCTCATCCGTAATTCTCTGCGGCGGATTCGCAAAAGGGTCAGGCACTTCGTCAAACGGATGTACGGCTCCCACCAATGCACCTTGTGCGTGTGCCATGTCGTAGACATCCGCATTCATCGGATACAAACTCGCCGCTGCCGTATTCGGATACCCCGCATAACCGGGCAGCAGAATGTGGTCCTTAATGTTCAGCAGTCCGCGATGCCCCCAATAGCTCGTATGAAATTCCTGTCCGTGAATTAACTGCACGTCTGTATCGGAGGTCCGTTCGATGCCCTTGCCAGCGTGTGCGAGATCCGGAAATCGCTGCTCTTTGTTGACCACGAGATCGTTAATAATGTCCAGGTCTTCGCCCTCGGCCTGCTGCAAGAGGTGCTGCGACTCATTCCGATAACCTCCGCCGTAATTCATGTGTACGTGCAGATCGCTGCCCACCCATTGGCCGATATCGCCGGTCCTCCAATCAAGGGGCTTGAGGCGGAACGTCAAGTTTTCCTTGCTGACATTCCTCGTGCTGATGACGCGATGCAAAAGATGATGCTCAAGACCATAGACTACATCAAAGGTTAGCGTTCCTTCAGGAACGTCGATTTGGCTCACACGCCGCGTTCTAGAGTGGGGAGTTTTCCCCGCCTCCGGAGTATCGAACTCGAGCGTGTTCGTATCCATCCAGTAGAAGTAGTGAGCTTCGAATGGTCGCTCCTTGCGGTCGAAACCATCGTCCGCATGAATCCACGCGTTCACTGGCGAATAAAACTTTCCATTCTGATCGGTCACGGAGACCCTTGCCAGTGCTTCGCTCCCGCTGTCATCCATGATGGCGATGGAAATCGCAATGTGCGGCCGAATGTAGTTTCGGCTGTCGGCATGGAGCTCTTCTTGCCTTCCATTTGATGAGTTCTGAATCCAAAGCTCCGTGTTTCCATTTCGATTGGAAACAAAGGCAAGCGACTTTCCATCGGGTGACCAGCGAACACTTGTTTCGTCCCAGTCTCCGTAGGAAATGGGAAACGCATCGCCACCATTTGCGGGCATCACCCACAGCTGATGCCATTGGCGGCCAAGGTAGGAGCTGTAAACCATGCGCGAGCCGTCCGGAGAAAAATCTGGCCGCGCTTTCCAATTTGTTTCTTCGTAATGAATCTCGCGGGGCTCCGCTCCTGGCTCGGCTTTCATGCGCCAGAAACCGCCAGTGCCATGGATATGTCCTTTGTTCGACACAAACAGAATCTCCTGGCTGTCCCTCGACCATACGGGACTGATTTCCATGTCATAGGAGCTGTAGTAGTAGCGAGGAAGATCGCTTTTCGTTTCGCCGGTCAGCCGCACCACGTTTTCCAGTTTTTTGTCCAGCACGTCCGCGCGGAAAATGTGAAACCTTTTGTTGTAGGAAGTGGAGACGAACACAATGCGCTTGCCATCGGGAGACCAGCGCGGCTCGACATTCACAGCGCCTCCGCTGGTGATTGGCTGCGTCTTTCCCGTCGCCATGTCCAGCAGCCAGAGCTCGAGGGCATCTTGTTGGTAAGAGACATAGACAACTGTTTTTCCGTCCGGAGACCAGTCCGGCTGATAGTCGTACCCGGAGCCGTCAGTAAGTTGCTTCGCCGATTTCGAATCGATCTTTTGCCGCCACAAGGATCCCGCCATCGAATAAATCACCTCTTTCGAGTCCGGCGACCACGTGACGCTACTCGGCCCACTTGTCAGCTGTGGCAAATACATTTCGCGGAAGTAATAGGCGTGAGGGAGATCAATCTGCGGGAGAACCGGCTTTCGTTGCGCCGTACTCGCCGAGACAAATATGAAAATAAGAAAAATGGAGAAGAAAAGCTTTTTCAACAAAGAGTTCCTCGCCCGCGAATGCGGAAGCTCCAGAGGAGAAGTTATTCGAGTCGCCGCATGGAAGCAAGCGCTCTCCGGCAAAAATAACTAGGCGAGGCCGGCCTTGGAAAGTGGCAATTCACGAATGCGTTTTCCGGTCGCGGCAAAAATCGCATTGCACAGGGCCGGCGCAAAGGGCGGCAGCCCAGGCTCGCCAACTCCCGCCGGCGGCGCTTCGCTGGGAACGATGTGGACATTCGTGTCTCGCGGAGCGTTGTTCATGCGTGCCATTTGGAAAGTATCGAAATTGGATTGATCGATCACGCCGTTTGTCGCGGTGATCTCTCCGTAAAAAGCCAGGCTCGCGCCCATCACGGACGCACCTTCGAACTGTTGCTTGATCATTTCCGGGTTTACGATCGTACCGGCGTCGAGGGCCGTATCCACGCGCTTGACGTGAGCTTGGCCCGCATTATCCACTTGCACTTGCACTACCGTCGCTACGTAGGTCAGGAAGCTGCGGTGCATGGCCACGCCGACCCCGTAGCCGTTGCCCGGCTTCTGCTTTCCCCATCCGGATTTTTCCGCAGCGAGGGTTAGCACGCGACGAAATCTCGCAGTGTCGATCGGATATTGGGCGTAATCGGCGCCATAATTTGGAAATTCTTTCGGGAGCTCCGTTCTTGGCACGACACGGTCTGGGCCGAGAAGCTGCAACAGGTATTCCACGGGGTCTTTGCCCGCTGCATGCGCCAGCTCATCCGCAAACGAGTGAATTCCGAATGCGTGATAGACGTTGGCTACGGAACGGAACCAGCCGATTCGCGTATGATTGGCCGCCGGTCCATTCTCAGCGCGGAAGTTCGGCAAGGCGAAGGGGACATCGGTAAAGCCGAGCCCCAGTTCATCGGGTGCGGAATATGTTGTGCTGGCGTCGAAAGTCGAGCCGATAGGCGGAAATACGGTTCTCTGCAGCCACGCTGTCGGTTTCCCATCAGGTCCTAGCGCGGCCTTCATGTACATTGCCGCGACGGAGTGGTACACATCGAATTTGATGTCGTCTTCGCGGCTCCAGACTACTTTCACCGGCTTGCCCGTTTTTTTCGAGAGCACCGCTGCTTCCACGGCAAAATCCGGAAAGGACTTCCGGCCGAAGCCGCCGCCGAGCAGCGTCACGTGCACCGTCACATCTTCCTTCTTTAATCCCAGCGCTTGTGCGACGGCATCCCGCGCGCCTTGTGGCCCCTGCGTTGCCGTCCACACTTCCACTTTCCCGTCGCGGTACATCGCCAGCGCGGCGGGCGGCTCCATCGAGGCATGCGCCAGCATTGGCGCGTAGTATTCGGCCTCTACAATTTTTCCGCCTTTGGCGAAGGCCGCGTCCACGTCGCCATTTTCACGGGCTACTTTTCCTGGTTTGCGCGCCGTTTCCTGCAACTCTTTCTTGTATGCGTCCGAATTCCAGATGCTATGCGGGCTCTTTTCCCATTCGATCTTCAGCTTTTTCTTTCCTTGCATGGCCGCCCAAGTATTGTCCGCGAGAACGGCGACTCCGCCGAGAGCCTGGAACATGATCGGCGGCTTAAACGCATCGATCCTCTCGGTCTGCTTCACGCCGGCGACGCCCAGCGCCGCTTTGTCATCCACGGACTTCACACTGCTGCCGAAAACCGGCGGGTGCGCGATGCTTGCGTAGAGCATCCCTTCCATGCGTGTGTCCTGGCCGTATCCGGCTTTGCCCGTGCACATGTCCTTGAGGTCGTAGCTCGAGGTGCCTTTGCCGATATAGCGCCACTCGCTTCGCGGCTTTAGCTTCAGTTCTTCTTTTTTCGGAATGTCTAGTTTCGATGCTGCCGCGGCGAGTTCTCCATAGCCCAGCTTTTTTCCTGAAGCCTTGTGGACGACCGTATGCAATTCCGTGGAGCATTCCGCTGGTGGCACGCCCCACTGCCCGGCGGCTGCGCGGATCAGCATAAGACGAGCCGTGGCGCCGGTCTCGCGCAAAGTGTCGAAAAAGCTGCGCACCGAGTGCGACCCGTCCGTATCCTGGTCTCCGTACTTATCATCGCCGGTGGCTTGTACCAGTTTCACGCGCGCCCAGTCCGCGTCCAGCTCATCCGCCACGATACGCGGCAGAGCAGTGCGGCTACCGCTGCCCATCTCCGAGCGGTGCGCGATGATGTAGGCGGTTCCATCCGTGTCGATGGCTAGATAGACGTTCGGTTGCAGCGGTGATTTGGTGAAGGCGTCAGCCGCGGTAGCATTCGAGGTCTCGGCAAACAATTGCTCTGGCATGAAACGAACGCTCAGAACAAACGCTCCTGCGCCGAGCATGCCTTTGAGAAAACCGCGCCGGCCGCCCATCAACTCCCGATCTTGATTGGAAATATTGTCGATGCGAATCATGCGCCCTCGCTCCGCCACTGGACGAAAATAGGTGCAATACCGCGTATTGCAATGCTACATCCTACCGCCAAATCGTTTTCTTGCAAAACCGGATGAGGGAAAGTTCGAGGCCATGACGACCGGGAGTTAAGTGATTCCGCGCATCTGAAAAATGCCGCGTTGCGATTGTGGCGAGGAAAGTACAATCTGAATCACGGTGAATCTGGAAAGCATGTCCGAATTGTTCATGCGGCGGGCCATCGCGCTAGCCTTGGAAAATATCCGTTCGGGCGGCGGTCCGTTTGCGGCGGTGATTGTCAAAGACGGCCGCATCATCGCCGAGGGAGCGAACCGCGTCACCTCCACGAACGATCCGACCGCGCATGCCGAAGTCGTGGCCATTCGCGAAGCTTGCCGGATACTCGCGGATTTTCAACTGAGCGGTTGTGATCTCTATACCACTTGCGAGCCGTGTCCCATGTGCTTGGGCGCCATTTACTGGGCGCGGCCTGCGCGCATTTTTTATGCCGCAACTGCTGCCGATGCCGCCGCCGCCGGTTTCGACGACGCTTTTATCTATGACGAGATGAAGATTCTGCCGGCCGACAGGCGCATTCCGACGGCGCAGCTTCTACACGGCGATTCGCTGGTTATTTTTTCAAGCTGGAAACAGCTGGAAAACAAGACGCCATACTGACGCACGCTCCGAATCGTCGGGCCAGCTTGCAATTCACGGCTAGTTAAGATTCCGGCCACGCACCTAACGCGCGCCGTAAATCGATCAACTGGCCCAGGTGATAGGAGTTGTGATCCGCGAGAACCAATGCTTCACGAAGGACGGTTTGCCCGTCGCCATGCGGAAGTGGTGCGCACAAATCGGTTTTCGGGTTCTTAACAAGTTTGATCATTTCCTGCAGATCGTGCTGGAATGCCTGCACACTTTTCTCCCACGCGGCATCATCGGGTGGAACGGGCGTCTTCGGCCAGTAGCCTTCGGGAAATCCGGGCGATTTGTGCTTCGGGTTGCGGCTGAATTCCACAATATCCCACTGCGCGATTCGAACGTGCTCCATCAACTGCCATCCAGTGTGCTTCAGGCCTTCGACAAAAGCTCCGCGCTTCGCTTCCGGAAAACCATCCAGAGCGTCCATAAAATGCACGTGCGCTCCGCCACCTTTCAGCAGATTGACGAGGTGCTCTCGCACTGATTGATCTTGGTTTACAGCTTTGCTTTTCTTTTTTATTGTTTTTTTGGTTTTTTTCTTCACGGGACTATCCTATTTTTCTGAGAGGAGCACCTGTTGCGGAATGTCTGGCACCAGGTGCAAAGTCGTTTTCGCAAACCCCGCGTTTCCGAACATTCTCTCATACTCGGAGAAGGTATAGGCGTCGCCCGAGTCAGTTCCTGCCAGCATGATCATGCTGAACGCGGCGGCCATGGGCGGAGTTACACGATCTTCATTTGGCACGAATTCCAGCGTGATGGCCTTACCGCCTGGCTTTAAGGCCGCATGAACGCGCCGCATCAGCTTTTCGCAAGTCGGCATGTCAAAGTGGTGAAAGATGTTGGTCAGTAGCACGAAGTCATAGCCATCGCCGAGGTCGGCTTCAAACGCACTTCCCGGCCGGAAAGTGAAGCGATCAGCTACGCCTACTGCCAGCGCATTTTCTTTCGCTACCGCCAAGACGGGCGCCCAGTCTGATGCCGTGATTTGCGCGTTCGGATTCAGTTTTGCGATGGTGATGCCAAACATTCCATGTCCCGCGGCGATGTCCAGCACTTTGCACGCTTTTCCTTCTTTTGCACTCACAAGGTCCGCGATAAAAGCGGCCGATACCGCCGCCAAAGGCGCCATGCTCTTGGCGAAGTTCACCCAAACCTGGTCGTTCGGCTTGGTATTGTCTCCTTGCGCGACGGACGTTCCACCTTTCTTGACGGTTTCCGTCAAAGAGTCGAAGTTTTTCTTGGCCGCGTCGCTGGCAAGAAAATTCGCCAGCGTCCCCATGTAAGCAGGCGAATGCCGGTTGAGAAAAATTGCGGACTCCTGCGTGAGCGCATAGCGACTTTCGCTCTTGGTCAAGAATCCATTGATCGTGAGGTAGTCGCACAGGATGCGCACGCCGCGTTCCGCTGCGTTCACGCGCTGTGCGATCAAGTTCACCCGGTCAGCCCCATCAGCGATCGCCGTAAAGATGTCCAGTTCAATCGCGGTCTTCAGTGCAGCCGTGCCTTGAAATGCGTTCAAAGCTCCAAAGATGCGTTCTGGTGATGGTTTCTGGAAATGTGTTGGGGTAGCCAAAGTCTTTCGCTCCTCGAATCGATACAAGTATGTTCGCACCTATCTTAGCGGAGGTAGATTGGTATTGAAACCTCACTTCATCGGTTCGCGCAAAGCGATTGCCCTCCAGCCTGTTGCGCTGGCATACTTTCTCCTCCCCGCATACGGCAAGAGGCGCTCGATGAAACGCGAATATCACCGCTGGTACTCTCACCGGCTCGGCATGGAGCTGGGCGTCATTGTCTATGGACACTACGGCCAGCCGCTGCTGGGTTTTCCTACGAGTGCGGGCGACGAGGGTGAACTCGAAGGCCAGAGCATGATTAGCGCGCTCAGTGATTTCATTGACACCGGCAGACTGAAGTTCTTCACCGTTAACTCCATCAACGGATACAGCTTCTACAACAAGGGCGCGCATCCCTTTCACCGTAGCTACGTCCAGTCCGTTTTCGATTCCTATCTACGCGAAGAAGTCGTGCCTTTTATCTGGGACAATTGTCAGTCGCGAGGCATCGCCATCTCCACGATGGGCGCCTCGTTTGGCGCGTACCACGCCGCAAACAGCCTCTTTAAGCACCCCGACGTGATCAAGCGCTGCTTCGCGATGTCCGGCGTCTACGACCTTCGGAATTTCATGGACGGCATGTACGACGATAATTTTTACTTTAACAATCCGGTAGACTATCTTTCGAACGCCAGCGATCCTTGGTTTTACCAGCAAATCGCTAGCTGCGACATTCACATCACCACCGGCACTGGTCCATGGGAAAACAGTGGCCCCACCTACCGCCTCTCCGAAGTTCTTTCCAGCAAAGGCATTCGCCACTCACTCGACAACTGGGGGCCGCAGGGCGGCCACGACTGGCCATATTGGAAGCACCAGATGCGCGAGTACGTTTCGCACCTCTTCTAAATCCTGTCGCTATAAGTTTGAAATTCAGGGAAAGTTTTCAGCGAATGCCCAGATGCTCGAGCTGGTAGTGACCCTTTTCGATGACTTGATCGTCGTCGATCCACACGTCACACTTGCGTGTGAGCACGTCAACGTGAGTTTTGGATTTCCAGTTGGCGTGAGTCTGGCTGCCGTAGGGATCGCCAAAGGCGATGTGCACGCCAGGAAATTTCTCATCTTGCAGCAGATTGCCGATCATTTTGGATAAGCCGAGATTTGTTCCAAAAGCGAGTTCGCCGACACGGTCGCTATTCTCATCCGTATGACAATACCCCCAGAATTCCTCTTCCAGATCTTTCCGCTCGCACTCGGCGTGAACTAGACGCCCACCGGCAATCTCCAGCACCAGCGGCGTAGCCTGTAAATCTCCGTACTTGCCGTTGAAGTGATCGCCTGCCGTGGCATCGCAAACAAAGGTGCCATCCACCGTCGCGGGCGTGGTGAAAACTTCGCCCGCAGGAAGATTCGACCAGTAGCGCGGGCTGATAAGTCCGCTGGTCTTCACCCAGTCGAGGCCGCGGTCAAAATGCGCTGCGATTTCCGTTCCGGCTTCGGTTTTTACGGTAAGAGTCTCCGCGTGCAGCATTCGCTCGCGCAATTTGTCGCTCAGTCGATCCACCATGCGGTAGTCTGCGCGCATGCCCTGTCTCATGATTTCCGGAGTTACGCCGATCATGTGCGCGTAGCGAATCTGACGGCGCTCAACGATTCGAACGATGGCCATGCGAGCACCGAGCTCGCCCAGCTGAGGAGTCATGCAAAGCACGCCGACATCCGCGGTTTCCAGGGCGCTCAGCACATCCGCGGGCGCGGCCTTCATCGGCCGCGGCCCAAAATCTTCCAGAAGCAATCCGGTATATTCCGCGTGCCGGTCGTCCAGCGCCGCGGCGATACTTGCGGCTACGGCGCGGCTAGCCTCATCGGCAATCAGCGCCACGTGCTCGCCAGGACGCACACCGAGGCAAGTTTCCACGGCGTTGCGCGCGCCGGGCATCAGGTCCGCTTGTGGTGAACCAAACTTCATACAAATAATTCTACTTGAATTGGTGGAATTTTCTACTGCCAGCTCGCGGTAAGTCTTCTTTTTTCAACTGGCCCTTTGGCCGGTCACAATCCTGCCACGTTGGACAAGCGCACCAAGCGCACGCATTCAACCAGACTATCTTCCCGATCAGTTGGCAGTCGTTGAGGTTCGCGGGGAAACACGGAATGCCGGAACCTGGCCGCCGCCGCTGGTTACATTGGCGAGTCCGGTAGCGCTCAGGCGGGTCAGAAAGCCGCAAAGTTTTCCGCGAAACAGGTACGGAGCGAAATCCACCAGCATGTCGCGGTAATCCACTTTGCCCACATCCGCGATATAGGGAAAAACCTCACGCCGGATGGGGATGCGTTCCTGGACGATCCACGTGCCATTTTTCCCCGAAAGGGCATTCTCAATCGCGGCGTCCCAGCCGGTCTCGCCCGTTTCCCAACCGAGCGTCACGCCAGTACCGCCATATTCATCACTGGGTTTCAGCACCAGGTTTTCGCGCTCTTTGCGGATAAACGCGAGCAATTCGATGTGCTGGCCATAGTGTGCCGTATTAATGTCCGCGACCACTCGCGTCCAGGGAATATGTTTGCGAATCAGCTCGCGTTCGCTGTGAGAAAAAAGCCCGCCGTTTTGCTCGTCGGTCAGCACGGCGAAAAATGCCTTCACATGCGGAATCTTGCAGCGAAAATTATTCGCCACACAAACGGCATTCGCCGAATAAGCCTTGACCAGCGCGGAACACTCGGCAGGTTTGGCAACGATGTCGTTGATCAGTACGCGGCGGTAGACCAGATCGATCTTCGTATCCTGTGCGAAAAGCGATTTGCCGTCCCACTCCAGCTCGCGCGGATCGGCGATGAGCGTCGGGACGCCCATCCGTTCAAAGCGTGCCTTCAGGATTTCGAACTCGCTCACTGTCGGCACATCTTCCCAGTCCACAATCGCAATCTGCGGCTTGGTAGAAGACCCGCCCCAGTCCAGGTAGCTCATCACCAAAGCGTCGAGCAGCTTGGCGCTAAGTGGGTAGCTGTGAACTTCATACGTCTGCGCAAATTTGCCCATCATCGGTAGTTCGCGGAAGATTTCAGCTAGCGTCTCCGCGTAACCCGCTCCCGCCGGCGATTCACCGTTGTATTCCGCAAACTTCAGCGAGTCCGGGAGTAAAAATGCGTCCAATCGCGAAGCCGTGCTCGCCCGTCCATAACCCGTGGGAATTCGCGCAAGACGTTCTTCCTCTTCACGCAGATGTAGCTGCGCAAAAAGATCTTTGTGGTCGAGCGCCGTCGTTGCGACGCGTTCGCCAAGATCCGCAATCGTTTCCGCTACAGTTCTGACGCGCTCTTCATCTTCCGGAGAAAGAAAAAACGGGCGCAAAAAAGGGCAGTGAATGCGGTCGCCAAAAGTCATCTTTGCCTTGCGCAACCGCTTCACCAAATCTTCCGGCAGCGAGGGCACACGCATAAGCGTAGCTTTCAATATCGCATTCCAGTCCGCCATAGGAGACGGAGGCCGTGCCGAAGGTGTTGGAGCGCTGGTCATTTCTTCACGACCCCTGCGCGGATCCCGCGGCAGGAGCGGCCGCCGATTTTTGCCCAGCCACGACGCTCTTTGGAGCTCCCGTAAAACCCGCCGCCGATCCGATGCCAAGCATCTCTTCCCATCGCGGCCAGGGGTTCGAAGCCTTGCCATTCAGCGCGCGGTCAATCACCAGCCGCGCCATTTTTTCCACCACATGCTCGAAATAAAACTCCGTAATGCGGTCGCGTTCGAAATCCGGCGCGGGATTCAGGAAGTCAATAGCGTAGGGCACGCCATCTTTCACGGCAAACTCGATGGTGTTCATTTCGTACCCCAGCGCCTGATTGATCGTCTCCGCATCTTTAACGATGCGCGTACCGAGTTCCGGCGTCAGGTATTGGTGGTCCACAATGTATTTGCGCTCTTTCGGATCGTAGTGCACGGGAATAATGTCGTTCTTTCCGAAAGTGAAGCAGCGCACGTATTGCTTGAAATCAATGAATTCCTGTAGCGTCATGCAGTAAGGCGAAGTCTTGTCGTACGCCGCAAGCAGTTCCTCTTTGTTATTCACCTTGTAGACGTGCTTCCACCCGCCGCCGGAAAATGGCTTCAAGATCGCCGGTCGGCCGACATAGTCCAGCAGCCCTTCCCAGTCCACCGGATACTCCAGGTTGTGCAGCGATTCCCCGGTGATATCCACATCGCTGGGATAACCCTTCTGCGGCAGCAGCACCGTCTTGGGAATGGCGACACCCAGCTTCGCGGCCACCGAATAGTTGAAATACTTGTCGTCCGCCGTCCACCAGAACGGATTGTTGATGACGTAAGTTCCCTGCAGAACCGCGTGCTTCAGATACCCACGGTAATAATCCACCTCATGCGAAATGCGATCCACAATCACGCTGTACCGCGCGGGCTCGCCCATTCGCGTCCCGCCCAGCTTCACAAATTCCGCAGTCACGCCATCCTTCGCGCCAAGCGTCTTCACGCGCTCGATGAACGCTGGAGGAAAGCTGTATTCCCGCCCGCAGAGAAGGCCTACCGTTTTCATGTCCGTGCTCCTGTCAGGTTCCTGTGGAACTGCTCGCTTGCGATCGCCGTCAATTCACGGCGCGTGCTGAAGAAGTTCGCGGCTCGGTAACGCCTCCGCGCGTTTCGTTCACCAGGTGGCGCACTACCGCCTTCAAATCGCCCGTCTCCTGGAAAACCCGCAACTGCCGGTCCGCGCTAGTGCCTTCATTCAAGATGGTGTGAACGTATTCCACCGCGCTGCGGCTGCCCAGGTCGTCCACCACGTCGTCCACCAGTTCCAGCAATTCGGGAATTAGCTGGCGCATAGGCACTTCTTCTTCCTTGCCGAAATCGATCATTTTTCCATCAATGCCGTAGCGCGCCGCGCGCCATTTGTTTTCTTCGATCAGTGCGCGCCGGTAGAGCCGCCAGCTCACATTGCCCTGGTAGAGACGATGTAGCTTCACGATGATGGCCTGCGTGAGCGCGGCGATGGCCACGGCTTCCTCAACCCGCGTCGAGACGTCAAACATGCGGAATTCCAGCGTGCCAAACGTCGGGTGCGGCCGCACATCCCACCAGATCTTCTTGCCGTTATCAATGCAATTCAGCTTGACCAACAGGTTTACGAAATTTTCGTACGCGCTCCAAGATTCGAATTGCTCCGGTATGCCGGTTCGCGGGAAGCGCCGAAACACCGTGGTGCGGAATGATTTCAAGCCGGTGTTTCTGCCCATCCAAAAGGGCGAGCTGGTCGAAAGTGAAAGGAGATGCGGCAGAAAATAACGCACGCCGTTCATCATGTCGATGGTGGTCTGTTTGTCCGGCATGGCCACGTGTACGTGCATGCCGAAGATCAGCAGCGACCGCGCCAACTGGCCCATCTCTTCGATGATGTGCTGGTAACGCTCGCCGGGAGAGATCACCTGATCGATCCAGCTGGAAAAGGGGTGCGTGCCCGCCGCGGCTACCTGGAGTCCCGCGCGTTCGGCCGCAGCCACGAGCTCTCCACGGGTCCGGTGCATTTCGATACGCAGATCGCTGACGTTCTCGCAAATGCGCGTGCCGGTCTCCACGATGGACTGGTGCAGCTCATGCTTCACCTGCTCCGCGATGTCCGGTGAAGCCGCGGAGACGATTTGGCTGACGTGCGAACGCAATTCGCACGTCGCGGGATCAATGATCTGGAACTCTTCTTCAACGCCGATGGTGAAGCGGTGAGCCATGGAGCGGCCCTCCGGGTCTCGTGGACTTGTCGGGGACTTCGAGCCTCGTATCATACCCCGTCGCGACTCAAAAATGCACCTCGGGTGCAACGGGTCAGCTTCCGGCTTGAGCGCCTGGCGAGCGCTGGTCACAATATGGTTTCGGTGGTTGGTTTCCTAAGGCCACAGCAACGAAAAACAGGCCCGGCATCGTCCAACAATCTCGCGGCGTAGTATCTGCGGCGTTAAATTGCACTCTCCGATTGTGAGAGAATCGGCGAGGCTCAACCGTAGTGGCTGTGTGGTAAGCGGTTCGTCGTGGTGGGCGTAGACCGCTGATGTTAACGAAATATGAGAATGACGCCAGAACCGAACTTGCTGACAACCAAGACACTGATTATCGGCGCATTGCTATGCGCCAGTGGTTTCTGCACTGTGGCCTCTTTTTCGTTCGCGCAGACTGCCGATAACTATTCAATCCGCGTTGAGTCGAATCAGGTTGTAGTCCCCACTTATATTTACGACAAGGATCGCATGATCGAACCATCGACGATGAAGGAAACTCGCTGTGGCCTGGCCAACATGAAGAAGTTCGACAAGCTGCTCCCGTCGGAGGCATACATACCTGCGAATTGCGATGAGAGTCAAGTCCTTGGCCTCGCCGCTAAGGACTTTCACATTTTCGACGACGGCAGGGAACAGAGGATTCAGAACGTCACCGTTGAACGCCTCCATGACATAACTGTTCGCGATAACATGTCTTGGCATAACGAATTCTCAGACACCCCAATCGGGAAATGGAGCGCTTCAGATCTACCGCCGCTGCAAATGGGTTTCGGGCCGTCTGAGGCCATCTACTTCTATCTCATCGCGTATCTCCCACCCAAGTCACCAGAAGGAAGCTGTCATCGCATCAAGGTTAAGGTGGAGCGCCGGAACTCTTTTGTGTATACCCGCAGCGAATACTGCAACGCTGTGCACTCCTCTTCCGATCCGCTCAACGGAACGAAGTTCGGCAAACAGTTAGAGGGTTACGCAGCTTTCGGCAAGGACGCGAAGATCGCACTATCCATTCAGACAGGCTACTTTTACACAGGTGCCAACCGAGCCCGTGTTGATATTACCGCCGAGTTCTCCTGGAACTCTCTGAGGCGCCAATGGATACACGCGACTCTAGATGCAACGATTGGCATTATGGGAGTGGCATACAAGGAGGACGGAACTGTCGCGGCACGATTTAGCGACATGGGGTGCTGTCCCTCCGACAAGCCACACTTCGTCCGGGGCCGACACCCATACCAAGCCCACCCCGAGATGGATGTGGCATTCATCCCGAATCGCTTTGAAACACAGATTGATCTGCTCCCCGGTAAATACAACCTCCAGATCGTTCTCGGCGATGGCTCGAAGTTCGGCCGGGTGGAAGTCCCCCTAGCTATAGACAGCTATGACGGGAACCAGCTTGCACTTAGTTCGGTTGTCCTCTGCAAGCGATTTCGAGACGCGGCGGCAGCGGCGCAGGAAGCCGCCGCCGCCAATCTTGCTCCACAATACGTGCCCCTCGTCAGCAATGGGACTCAATTCACACCTGCTGGAGACACACACTTCAGAAAGGGCGAACCTCTGTTCGCCTATTTTGAGGTGTATGAACCTCTGCCCGCCACCACGTCAGCAACGACCGTCCAGATTCGGATGAAAATCACGAATGTCAAAACCGGAGAACTCAAGGTGGATACCGGCTTACGAAATGCATCGTCCTCGTCCCAGCCAGGCAGCACGGTAATTCCGATCGCCCAGAAAGTCGCCGTCGATCAGCTACCCCCGGGCTCATACAAACTCGAGGTGCAAGCTTCCGACTCAGCAGAAAGGAGCACAGTCTGGCGCACGGCAACCTTCACGGTCGAGTGACAGCCCAGGCAGTTGTTGGATTCGCAAGCACCTTTGAAAGGTGGTCCCAAAAAAATGGGACGGATAAACCTATCCGTCCCACGCGAAGTATTCCGCCGTTCGACTAATTCTTTCAGTCGTCTCAACTACTAATTCCAATCCTGCTTTACGCCGCTCCCATGGCCCTGCGCTGCTGGAAGCATTCCCGGCAAAAAACCGGCCGCCCTTGCGTGGGACGGAAGGGAACTGTGGTTTCCTTCCCGCACTGCGAACAGTTTGTTTTGGTTTCCGAGCGCATCGGTGAAGCGTGACCCCCGCCTCCCCCTCCGCCCTCGGCTCGTTTGGCTTTACAAGCTTTGCAGCGCTTGGGCTCGTTCTTGAAGCCCTTGTCGGCGAAAAACATCTGCTCGCCGGCGGTAAAAACAAATTCAGCGCTACACTCCGAACACTTCAGTACCCGATCGTGGTATTCCATGAGCCGCTCTCCCCCGGTCCCGTATCGGGCAGGAGCTTGGGCGGACTTTGCACCATTGGGCCTGAATGCTTGAGGAAACCTGTATCCGGGGACGCCGGGCGCGGATCCCTTGGGCCTGCGGGCACGAAGCTGCAACACGATCCC
>JBGPDI010000057.1:0-30184 GCA_041482215.1 Candidatus Acidiferrum sp.
GTTCGAAGAAGCCCTTCTGGTCGTACCAAGGATTCTTTGCAGGGCCCTCTGGGAGACGGGCGCGGTCATCGGCATCAGTGATGGGTTCGCTGCCGCCACGCTGGGCGACGTCGGTAAGCAAAGCGAAATCCAAACGCTCGATGGGCTTGCTGCCTTCGATGGTTAGCTCGGTTCCGATGCGGCCTTCGTCTTCCATGCCGGAAATTTCATGGCAACCGGCGCAACCGAAGTGGCGAACCCACTTCTTGCCTTCGGCTTTCAAATTCGGATCGTCCATGAAGGAGGCATCGGCGTAAGAAGAGGGCTCCTGTTTTTTCAAGGAGAGCAGATAAGTGGCGACGTCCTCCGCGTCTGACGGAGCGAGCCGGAGACTGGGCATCACGGTCATGTTCTGGACTTGGAGTTCGTGGCCGTCGTTGGGGCACTTGCTGTGGTCCAGATCAAAAACGTACGGAAGGCCCTTCTTCTTGTAATCATCGGGGCCGATGTCTTTCTTCTCGTACGGGCAGTAGGGGCGCGTGCGTTCGCGGGCGTTGTGGACCCAGCGGACGAGATAGTCGTAGCTGTCTTTTTCGCCGACGCGCGTAAGATTGGCGGCAAAAGTTCCTCCCTGAAGCTGATCGCCTTCGCCGATAGAATGGCATGCGAGGCAGCCGCGCGTTTCGAACAGTTCTTTACCGTGAGCGGCGTTGCCGCGATTGTGCTTGGGCAGCGGATCGGTCAGTGCGGACTGCCAGATGAAAGCAGAGATGGAGTTGATCTGGTCGTCGTTGAGGCGGAAATTCGGCATTTTGGTGGTGGCGCGGAAGTCGCTGGGCTTCTTGAGCCACACCGGAATCCAATTCTTGTTCAGCTTGAGGCGGATGTCCTTCAGATTCGGGCCGACCTTCTTCATATCCTGGAGGAGGCTCTTGGTGGAGCGGTCGAGCTGGACGATGCGGAGGTCGAGCTTGCTGTTGGTGACTTTGAGGGCGACGGCGCGATCGTTCATGCGATTGGCTTCGACGTTGCTCTCGGCCTTGTCGGCTTGCTTCATCAAGTCGTTGGCTTGCTTGAGATTTTCCTTTTTCTCCTGATCGAGTTGCTTGATCTGCTGAGCTACGGAGAGAAGATCTTCGGGCTCTTTGTCGTAGCCTTCGTAACGGTGGCAACCGACACAGCCGCGCTGGCGGAAGAGATCTTTGCCCTCGGAGAGTGTCCACCCAACGTCGTTGTTGACCACGACCATGTCCGCGGCGTGGCAAGTCTGGCAACCGGCTTCCATATTTCCCCGGGCAAAGAGCGGCCAGAGCCAATGTTCGTAGGTGCCGTGCGCTTTTTCGATGCTGGTGGTGGCGCGTCCATTGCCCTGATGGCAGGGAGAACAACCGTAGACCTCTGGGTCATGAAGCTTCAAAAGGTCAGGTTCGGGATGACTGGTGAAGGCGCGCGCGTACTCGTCGGGCTTCTTGCCCTGGAGTGACATGGAGGCCGCGGTCAATTTGACGGGCTCGCGAATGCCCAGGTGACAGGACTCGCAGCGGTCGACGATATTGGCGGCCGGCACGTTGATCTGCATGATCTTCGGCACCCAGGCGCCGGTTTTGTCCTTCAGGCCGTCCATCTGGGTGGGAGTCAGAGTGACCATGTGATCGGTGACGTACGCGTCGAGTTTTTCTTTTTTCTCGTTGACAGGCTTGATCAACTCGCCGAGTTCGGCGCTTAGCTGGGTGCGCTCGTTTTTCAAATCGTTGTAGGCCTCTTCGAGGTGCTCGAAATCGAAGTCCTGCTTTTTGCCGTCGGGAAATACGACGGCGGTTTTTTCCTGTTTGTAGGAAGCGAGATCTTTTAGTTTGCTTTGTTTTGAAGAGGAGCTGGTTTCCGTTTCGATGCTATAGGTTGACGCGTTTACATAGGCGCGGCGGTCGGTGAAAACGTTTTGCACGGCCAAAATTTGGGCGCTCAAGTCGCGCAGCTTTTCGTTGATTTCCTTAATGCGCGGGGCAGCGTTCTTGCTGGCGGTTTCGTAATCTTCCTTAAGCTTTTGATAGTCGGGGCTGCTCTCAACGTCCTTTTGGGAGTCACCCGATACTGAGCGGGCGGTCTTGAGGTATGTCGAGTAACGGTCTTTCCATTCGCGCTGGAAAGTCTTCCAGGGGCGCTGGCCGAAGTCTTCGTCCCATAGCGCCCAGAAGAGCGTGGCCATTAAGATGACCATGGCAATCAGGTAATGCGGGGCGAGCGATTTACTGACTATCGGATCGTTTTCGGGGATGGGCTTCTCGGGCACCAGTTTCTCCTGAATACTTCCGCTAATTCGTGCTCATATCTAACAGAAGACAACCGCAGCTGAACTTGCTGACATCCTGCCAGGCTCGGGCGCAGCATGCTGCGCCACTACAAAGTCGATTCGGGTCCCGGTGATACGCTTCGTCCCCCCCTAGACGTTGAACCACGGTGTGATCCACACGTACTTAATGTGGAAGAGCAACCGCAAGAGCATCTTGATTGGCAAAGCAATCATGGTCAGAAAAAAAGTCATCAAGATCGAATACTGCAGCAAGCTCATGCGCTTGTAGTCTTTGGGATTGTTGCGCCGGAAAAAGGCGTGCACCAGCATGCCACCGACGGCGAAGAAGCCGCCAACTACAACTGCGCCAAAGATGCCTTTGCCCCAATTCGAAGTGATTCCGAAGAGATCGGGCAAATCGCGGTTCACTTCATAGATGAGACGGTTGTGATCCCAGGTTTGCCCGGGCCAGAACCACTGCCAGCCGGGTCCACGAATGAAGGTGCCGATGAAAATCATCGAGACCCATAAGATGATGAAGCCGAATAGAAATGTTCCGATGGCAAATTTGCGCTGCTTCCAGGTGTAGTAGCCGGAGCCCAGCGGATTGGTATCTATATAAGGAATGACCATCAGGCCGAAGATGATGAGAGTCGGCATGACCACCCCAGCTATCCACGGATCGAAATAGACGAGCATTTCCTGCAAGCCGAGGAAATACCACGGAGCTTTGGCAGGATTCATGGTCAGGTTCGGGTTGGCCGGTTCTTCCAGTGGCGCGTTTAAGGTGATGGACCAGATCATGAGGATGATGGTGACGATGATGGCGGCGAGGAATTCCACGCGAAGGAGAAACGGCCAGACGTGGACTTCTTTCGCCCAGCCGGGCTTGAAGGGCCAGGACTTGCGATGATGCGTCTTGGCCAATGCTGCATCCCCGGCGAGTTGCTCGATCAAGACGTCATTGGCGTGCGCCTGCTTCCAAGCGAGGTACATGTAAAAAGCCAACAGCGGGATCATGGCGACGATCGGGACGTTGTCAGCGGCGGAAAGGTTTTCCCAGAGTTGTTTCCAATCCATGGTTATTTCTTCGCCTCCTTCACTTCGGAGTCGAGCACCACGGCTGCGGGGCCAGAGATGCCGCCATCCTTACGCACGCGCCAGAAGTGCAAGATCATGAAGATGGAAGCGATGATGGGAATGCCGATGCAATGCCAGATGTAGGAACGGAGGAGCGCATTGGCGTCCACGATCGAGCCACCCAGTAGGCCGAAGCGCACGTCGTTGTAAGGCGTGATAAAGGATGGAGCGAAGGGACCCTCATTGCCGAGAAGCGGCGTAGCGCGGGCCATGTTGGTGCCTACAGTGACGGCCCAGAAGCCAAGTTGATCGTCGGGAAGCAGGTAACCGGTGAACGAGAGCAACAGAGTCAGCACCAGGAGAATTACGCCGACGTTCCAATTGAATTCGCGCGGCTTTTTATAGGAGCCAGTGAGAAATACGCGGAACATGTGCAGCTCGACAGCGATAACCATCAAGTGGGCGGCCCAACGGTGCATATTGCGTAATAGTTTGCCGAAGGGAACGTCGTGCTCGAGGTAGAGCACATCGCGGAAGGCCTGCACTTTGCTGGGATGGTAGTAGAACATCAGCAGCACGCCAGTGAGTGTGAGCACGATGAACAAATAGAAAGTGATGCCGCCCATGCCCCAGGTGTAGCTGTAGCGAACGGAGTCGCGATTGATCTTTGCCGGATGAAGGTGAAGAAAAACGTTGGAGAGGACGCCCAAGGCGCGATTGCGAGGGGTCTCATCGTGCTTGTGACGGAAAATAGAAGTGAAAACCTGGGTCTTGGTGGGCTTACTCAGGATTTCGACTTGTTCTTTTGCCTTTGCAGGGAAATCCGTTTTTAGAGACTGGATATCCTCTTTAACGCCTTCTTTGAGGCGGTCGACCAGGCCAAGCGACTTGCCATTTTTTCCGTTCGGCGTTTTCTCGTCCGGCATCGTCTGCTCTCCCGTTTCCTAGAGGCTCGGTCTGTTGCTAATGCTTGCCTACGCTCGGGTGGGGCAAGCCCCACCCCTACGAAAACGTTCCGTACAGTTACACTGGCAAAAAAGAACCCGGATCGCTGAAGTGGCTGGGTTGTCCCTTGGGCCACTGATAGAGACGGGAAGTATCCACGATGATTTGACCGTCGGGAGCCATTTCCACATGCGCGCGGTCCATGGGGCGCGGCGCTGGGCCTTCGAAGTTGACGCCTTCGCTGTCGTAGCCGCTGCCGTGACAAGGACACTTAAATTTGTTTTCGCCGGCTTTCCAGTCCGGCGTGCAGCCCAGATGGGTACATCGGGCGTAGATGACAAAAACGCGATCAGGAGTGCGATCCACCCAGATGCGGTATTTCTGCTGCCATTTGGTGTCCACGCCGAGGGCGTAATCTGAGGCGTACCCGATTTTGAATACAGTAGGTGGTTCGAAAAGCGTGCGAGGGAGGAAAAACTTGAAGAAGGCGAGGAACCACGCGCCGAGGAAACCAGTGACCGTGACCCACACGAGACGGCGGCGGCTCTCATTGATCTTACTCGGCTCGGGGCCGACGGATGCCAGGCCGCCAGCGGCCGCGGCTTTGGAAGTACCAACGGCAGGCGTGCCAACGTAACTCGTCGCTGATCCGCCGCCGGCAGCAGACGTCTTTGGAGCTTCCGGCTTTGGTTTACCTGCTTCGGATTCCGGGCCTGCCATTCGCTACCTCCTGGACTCGATAATCGCCGAACTATGCAGCAACTGCTAACACAAACCTACTCCAGCGGTGAAAACACATCAACGCGAAGCCCGTTCTGGAAAAGAAATCCGAATTGTGCGGAGGAAAAATCCCTGGCTGCGGCACAGTCACGCAATGAACCCGAGGGCCGGATGGAAAAAGAGCAGGGAAAGGGCACGTCCGCAGCGAGCGTCAGGGGCCCGCCGGATTGGAGAAGTGTGATTCGAAAACATCGTGAGGCCCTCTGCATTTCCCTGGACCCCCCAGAAACGAAACGGATATTACTCAAAACAAAAAAATTCGTCAATGCGTGATTGCGAGTTGAGAAGAAATAATTTGCGGTGCGGTTCGGGAGAAGGTTGGAAAGAAAAAAATAAAGATGCAAGAAGCAGCTTGCGCTCAGAAAAACCTGTGATATATTCGGCCCGGTTTGCATCCCCCACTTTTTGTTTTCGGAAAAAGCAAGAAGCGCCTCAGTGGGGAAGGCCGGGAAACCAAATCGGGAGGTTGCGCTCGATGGGCCTGGTTCTTCTAGTCGTCATCTGGCTGATCACCTTAATAAGCACGTATTTTTTTGTGGCGAAGACGTGGTGGCTGCCAGTGGGAGCCTCCGCCGCGGCCCCCGCGATCGATCATCACTTCACGGTGACGTTTATCCTGATGGGCGTGGTGTTCGTGGTGGCGCAGCTTGCGTTGGGATATGCGGTCTGGCTTTACCGTGACCGCGGTTCCTCTTCCGCTAAGGTGCCGTATTCGCACGGTAACACGACAATGGAAATCGTCTGGACGGTGCTGACGACGATTCTGTTTGTGGGGCTGAACCTGGCGAGCAGCTCGATCTGGGCTTCGGAACGCTTCCGAGCGGCGGAAGCTAATGCTGTCCGCGTGGAAGTGACGGGAATGCAGTTTGCGTGGTATTTCCGTTATCCGGGGGCGGATGGAAAATTTGGCGCGACGAAACCAGAACTTGAAGATGCTTCAGCTGGCGGGGAAGCGGCACTGGGCCTCGATACCAAAGATCCGGCTTCGAAAGACGATGTCGTCACCGGAATCATGGTGGTACCGGTAAACCGCGAGGTTGAAGTGATCTTGCGCGCGCACGACGTGATTCATAGTTTTTTTATTCCTAACATGCGATTTAAGCAAGACGCGGTGCCGGGCCTGGCGATCCACATGCATTTCACGCCGGTGCAGACGGGCGATTACGAAATTCTATGCGCGGAACTCTGCGGGTTGGGACATTACAAAATGCATGGCATATTGAAAGTCGTTAGTCACGAAGAGTTCGATAAATGGTTGGCGGCACGGGAGGCGGAGAAGCAATAATATGGCTACCCACGAATTCGCTGCCCACGAATCTCACGCGCACGCAGCCCCTCAGGGCTTCATTCGAAAATGGGTCTTCAGTTTGGACCACAAAGTTATCGGCCTCCAGTATTACTTCCTGGCGCTGGCCGCGGTGTTCGTCGGGATGTTTCTGTCGCTGCTGATGCGCATCCACTTAATTTGGCCGACGGTGGCGTTGCCGATTCTGGGCGACATCAAGCCGGAGACGTACCTGACGCTGGTGACGATGCACGGAACGATCATGGTTTTCTTCGTGCTGACTACGGCGCCGCAGGGAGGATTTGGGAATTACTTCCTGCCGATTCAGATCGGAGCGCCGGACATGGCGTTTCCGGTGCTGAATATGCTTTCGTTCTGGACGACTTTCCTCGGCTTCATCGTGATGATTGCGGCGTTCTTTGTAGCGGGTGGAGCGCCACTGCATGGCTGGACGGGTTATGCGCCGATGAGCGCAGTGCAATCGTCAGGGCCGGGCGAGGGGCTTGGCGCGGATTTGTGGATCATCAGCATCGCGATTTTCTGCATCGGTGCGCTGATGGGAGCGCTGAACTTTATTACCACGACGTTGGATATGCGGGCCAAGGGCATGACGATGATGCGCATGCCGCTGACGGTGTGGGCCTGGTTCGTCACGGCGATTCTGGGATTGCTGGCGTTTGGCGTGTTGCTCTCTGGCGGCATTTTGCTTCTGATGGATCGCAACCTCGGCACTAGCTTTTTCGTGCCGTTAATTACGATGAACGGGCAGCTTACGGGGCACCGGGGCGGGTCGCCACTTTTGTGGCAGCACTTGTTCTGGTTCTTTGGGCACCCGGAGGTCTACATCGCGATCTTGCCGGCGATGGGCATGTGCTCACAGCTGCTGTCGGTGTTTTCGCGGAAACCTATTTTTGGGTACAAGGCGATGGTTTACGCGATCATGGCCATTGGGTTTCTGGGCTTTATGGTCTGGGGACATCACATGTTCATGAGCGGCATGAGCCCGTATACGGCGTTTGCGTTTTCGATCATGACGATGGGGATTGGCGTGCCTTCAGCGATTAAGACTTTTAATTGGCTGGGTACGTTATGGGGCGGACGGATTCGATTTACTTCGCCGATGTTGTTCGCGATCGGATTCGTTTCGCTGTTTGTTTCTGGCGGAATCAGTGGGCCGTTCCTGGCGCAGCCGGTACTTGATATTCAGCTGCACGATACTTACTTCGTGCCGGGACACTTTCACTTGATCATGGGCGTGGCGTCCATCTTTGGGATTTTTGCGGCGACGTATTATTGGTTCCCAAAGATGTTTGGACGGATGATGAATGAATCGATGGCGCGGTGGCACTTCTGGTTCAGCTTCATCGGCACATATGCGATTTTCATGCCGATGCATTATTTGGGAATGGCGGGGATGCCGCGGCGGTACTCGCAGATGACCGAGGTCGCCTATCTCCACGACCTGGTTGGACTGCAAAAGTTCATCACGTACGCGGCGTTTGTGACGATCGCGGGTCAGTTGATCTTTCTGATCAATCTATTCTGGAGCATGTTCAAGGGCCCGAAGGCCAGCGACAATCCGTGGGAAGCGACGACACTTGAATGGATTACCGCGACGCCGCCGCCTCACGACAATTTTGGCGGGCACACGCCGGTGGTGCACAACGGACCTTATGAATACAGCGTGCCGGGTCAACCGCGTGACTACGTGATGCAGACGGATCCGGAAATCGAGCCGGCGCACTAATCCAACATGGCTAGTTTTCCCACTACCGCGACAGTTGACGACACCAGGATTTCTGGGGGCGATTCGGACATTCTGCCGCCGGTTCGTGAAGGCGGTGGGGATGATCGTCCCATGGCAGGTTCGCCGGATTACGCAACGCGGTTACGCCGGGCGCGGCTCGGACTGCTTGTTGCGCTAACGCCGGTGCTGATGTTGTTCGTGTCGTTTACGAGCGCTTACGTGGTGCGGCAAGGATTGCCAACACTTGATCCGCGCACGAATACGATGGTGCACGACTGGATTCCGGTAACTCTTCCCAAATTGCTGCTGCTCAATACTGGCGTATTGCTTTTGAGTAGTGTGTTCATGGAGTTGGCGCGGCGGCAAATTAAGGGGCGTGTGGCATCGGCACCCTCTGCATCGGATATTTCCTCCGGCGATCAGAAATTGATTCCATGGCTGCCGATGACCGTGGTTCTTGGGCTTTTGTTTTTGTTTGGGCAGTGGACGGCTTGGCGGCAGTTGGGCGCAAACGGATTTTATGTATCCACGACGCCGAGCAGTTCATTTGTTTACTTGCTGACTGGGACGCATGCGATTCACTTGATGGGTGGAGTGCTAGCGTTGCTGGTTGCAGGTGTCGCGTCGCTTTTGCACCGGTCGTTGAAAACGCGGAGCATTGTGGTGGATATATCCGCGTGGTACTGGCATTTCATGGCCGGGTTGTGGATTTACATTTTGTGTTTACTTGAGTTTGCTGGCTGAACGCACGTTTTTGATCAGGAGGCCGGACGCATGGCTCATTCCGCGTTGCCCGACATCCCGTCGGTCTATGAACCGTCGCTGTTTGGGACATACTCGAAGAAAATCGGGATGTGGCTGTTTCTGCTCTCCGATTCGCTGACGTTCGGCGCACTGCTCTACGCGTACAGCTACGGGCGGATTTCCACGGCGAATTGGCCGACGCCGTTCCATTCGGAGAGCATCGTCAACGCCACGATCATGACAGCGTTCCTGTTGACGAGTTCACTGACGATGGTCTTTGCGGTGAGAGCTTCGGTGCATGGTGATGCGAAGGGGCAGCGGCTTTGGCTGCTCGCTACTATGCTGTGCGGGACGGGATTCATCATTCTTCACGGGCGCGAGTGGAGCAATCTGATTGCGGAAGGGTTGACTCTGCCGATGTTCCCAGCGGTGCCGGGACATGCAGCCGCGAGCGAATTTGCGGACGTATCGAAGACCGTGCCGCAGTTTGGGGCGACGTTTTTCGGCCTCACCGGCATGCACATGTTGCACGTGACGCTAGGTGTGATTTACCTGGGTGTGGTGGCGCTGCGCCGCAAATTCATCCCCATCCTTTTGGTTCTTTGGCTTGCAGGATGGCTGCTAATTCCTTCCTATAGTCCCTTTCACTATGGTGTGCACGTGCTGCTGATCGCAGCCATTGTTTGTGGAATTATTCTGTGGTTGAAGCCCAAGGTTTACGATTCGTCGGATGTGGAAGTGGCAGGGCTGTACTGGCACTTCGTTGACTTGGTGTGGATGTTCATCTTCCCATTGGTGTATCTGATGTCGGCAAAGATTCTCTAGGAGCCGCAACGATATGGATGCTTACCAGCAAGCTCTCGCAGAGCGCGCCGCCGAAGAGCAACGCCATCACGGCAAAGCAATTTTCTTCTGGGTATGGGGCGCGCTGCTAATCATGACGGCCGTTGAGGTCTATCTGACCTATCAGAATATGCAGCCGGGGAAGATGTTGACGATCCTGCTCGCACTGTCTTTCGTGAAGGCTGGACTGATCATCGGCTACTTCATGCACTTAAAATATGAAGTAACGAGCATG
Source organism: Candidatus Acidiferrum sp. (assembly GCA_041482215.1). Taxonomy (GTDB): domain Bacteria; phylum Acidobacteriota; class Terriglobia; order Acidiferrales; family UBA7541; genus Acidiferrum. The sequence goes on from JBGPDI010000057.1 coordinate 9,929, forward strand.
AAGTGGGTTACTATGTGTTCGGTGGTCGGCTGCTTGATCTTGATGACCATCTTCTTTTTTCCGGACGCTTTTCGCATTCTGCATCTAGGAGTGAAATGAAAGTTCGCGCAGCACTTCTAGTAGTGGCGTTCTTTTTGTGCGCTGGGCCAGCGTTCAGCCAGGGTTGTGCGATGTGTTACAGCTCGGCTCAGGCGAGCACGAAGGATGGGCAGAGGGCGATTAGTAAAGGCGTTGCCGTGCTGGTGGTTCCCCCGATTGGATTCATGACGCTTGGAGTGGGATTGGCACTACGTTACGGAAAAAAACGCGATCTCGAGCAGTCCTGAAACGAACTAACTTCTCAATCTTCATTAAAGCTGTGGATGACTGTCGTCGTTGGCGGCGGTAGTGTCCCCATTCGGTCACAGCCTGACTGATAGCTGCGATCGAGATGCGCCCTTATCGGGCCGCCAATTTCCTCTGCAGGTTTTGAAACTGGATGGCAACGGCAGCGTTGGTTTCCAGAAATTTCAACAATTCATAGTCGACCCATTCGAGGGAATTCTTGTCTGGAAGAAGGCCAAAGATGGCGATAACGCCGACAAGTCCGGCGCTCGATTTCAGGATTATGCAGGCCGTTAAGTCTCTCTCCCAGGGGAGAAGAACAGCAATGGGCTGACGCTCTTTGAACTGGCTCATGCCTTGGTGAACGGCGCGGCCGAACATGCCAGCCCCGGATTCGAAAGGCTGCAGGGCGTTGGTTTCAATACCCGTGGACCAGGCGAGCGAGAAAGTCTCTTGAGACGGTGAATAGTTGAAAATGGCAACTTTCTCGGAGCCAATGAGAGTAGCGACGATTTCTCCGATAGTTTCAAATACGTCGCCTTGATCAAGGCTTTCAATAAGGAGAGCACTAGCGGTGTTCAGCCGCGCGAGAAGAAAATGGTGGTGTTCCAGTTGTTCGCGAAGAGAGCGCTGCTGTACCCGCAGACGCAACTCCTCCGTTCCGGCAGGTAGCACTGACTTTCCAATGCTTGGTTCCTCTGTGTAGCCCGCTTGAATGTGCGGGCGTTTTTCATTTTCCGCGCTTCTCATGTCTTTCCTCGTTGCCCGGCGCCGCGATCCGCATCGAGTTCAAATTGCCGAGTTTTGGACGCCGTGCCGATCTTCGTGATAGCTGGAATTCCTGCGTGAAGAATTCCTTCGTTTCACCTCAACTCATTTGGAAAAAGCCTGCGAACCTCCTCCATGAGTCCTTCCGGCATTTGACTTTTTTCCACGAAGCCGTCGGCGCCACAGCGCAGGCATTGTTCCCGAAGCGTGGAACCCCGCAATTCAGTGAAGATAACGATGCGCAATTCCGGAAAGGACTGGCGCAATTGGGTCGCCGCTTCAAGGCCGGTCATGTTAGGCATGCGCAAATCGGCCAAGACCAACTCCGGACGGAATTGTTCGGCTTGGTTCATGACCTGCAGACCATCAGCAGCGGTACCAACAATCTCGAACTGCCCCTCGAATTCGAGGTAGCCGCAGACGGAGAGCAGAGCGGTATTCGAGTCATCGGCAACGACTACGCGAATCTTGCGGTCACTAGACTGCATTGCACACTCCTGGGCGCACGGGATGCTCCCCAGTAAATAGTCTGCCCGCTCGCACGGGTGCTTAATATTCGGCTGATTCCCTAGGGGGTTACCTGTAGGTCTGGACAGGCGCTTGGAGTGTCGTCTGTTTCGCCATCGGATCGCCGGGCAAGTTACTCGATGCCGAGGCGGTGCTGCAACTGTTCGAGTGTGACGCCCTTGGTCTCCGGATAGAAAAACAACACGACAAAGAATTGCACGACCATCATGGCGGCGAAGAAGAGAAAAGGAAGGCCGTGGGAGAATGCGAAGAGCACCGGGAAAACCCAGGAGATCACGGCGTTCATGAGCCAGTGAGAAGAGCTGCCAAGGCTTTGCCCCTTGGCGCGTACTTGATTGGGAAAGACTTCGCCGATATAGACCCAAATGACCGCGCCCTGGGAGATGGCGAAAAACCCAATGTAAGCAATCAGCAGCCAGAGAAGGTAATTCTGGTGACGGTGCGTAACGAAAATTGTGGCCAAGCCGGAGAGGCTCGCTACCAAGCCGGCTGATCCGATCAGCAAAAGAGTTTTGCGGCCAAGTTTATCTATGACGGTCATAGCCAGAAACGTGGCGCAGAGGTTCATGGCACCGACGGCGACCGGGCCTAGTTCGCCGGAAACCTTGCTGAATCCGGCTGCCGAAAAAATGTCGTTCAGGTAGTAAAGAATGGCGTTGATGCCGGCGAGCTGGTTGAAGGCTCCGATGGTGATGGCCAGGAAAATGGGCAAGCGGTATTTCCGCGAGAAGAGCGGTTCGGATTTTTGGGCGCGCTCGAGATGGATGGAGTCGACGATTTCTTTTAGTTCGGCGTCGGGATCGGGCGAGCCGATCAATTTCAAGACCGAACGTGCTTCCTCGATACGGTTCTGCGTAGCCAGCCAGCTCGGGCTGCGGGGAATGCCGAATAGAAGGATCAGGAAAAGCACGGCGGGCACGGCGGAGACACCGAACATCCACCGCCAATCGTTGGCGCCCAGCCCCAATTCAGCGATGCGGTAGTTCGAAAAATAAGCGAGCAAAATGCCGATGACGATATTGATTTGAAAAAGGCCGACGAGGAGGCCTCTCCACTTTGCCGGCGCGATCTCAGCAATGTACACCGGACCCAAAACAGAGCAGCCCCCAATGCCCAGGCCCCCGATAAATCGCGCGATGACGAGGACGGGCCAGTTGAATGCCAAAGCGCAGCCTAATGCCGAGAGCACGTAAAAAACGGCGAGGATTCGCAGCGTCTCGCGGCCGCCCAGTTTCTGGCCGATTACACCTGCGGACATGGCTCCAATGACTGTGCCCCAAAGGGCGATCGAAACCGTCAGGCCCAGAGCCGCGGGTGTCAGACCGTAGGTGAGAGTGAGAGCGTGCGTGGTGCCGGCGATGACGGCGGTGTCAAATCCGAATAGCAACCCGCCGAGTGCGCCCACGATGGAGGCCTTGATGAGAGGTGAATTCAGATGGAGCTCCTCTTCGATCTAATGGCGGGTGCGGCGTTCAAGAACTGCGTGCGGTTCCCCCACGAACTTTGTGCCCACCGGAAGCTGCAGTCTTATATCACTTTCTGATTCCAACGAGTTCTAAAATCGCTTGAACCGCCCCTCTTCGCTGGACCACTTGTATTGTATGATTTCGAGAATTCGAAACGGAGCGCGTTGAATGTTTCTATGAAAGCACTTGTTATCCGGAGACCCGGTGAAGCGGTGGTGGAAAATGTGGCGGAACCTGAGCCGCAGCCTGGGCAGGTTTTGCTTCGCGTGCGGATGGTCGGGATGTGCGGGAGCGATTTGAATTCGTATCGCGGCAAGAATCCTTTGGTGCGATTCCCGCGAATTCTGGGGCACGAGATCGCGGCTACGGTCCTGCAAGCGCATTCATCGCGCCCCGAGTTGAAGCAGGGAACGAACGTCACGCTTTCTCCTTACACAAATTGCGGTAAGTGTGCGTCGTGCCTGCGTGGCCGTTCGAATGCTTGCCAGTTCAACGAGACTTTGGGGGTGCAGCGCGACGGGGCGATGCGGGAATGGATCTGGATGCCTGCGGAGAAGCTGTATCCAGCGAATCTCGGCATCAAGGAGCTTTGTCTGGTCGAACCGCTTACGGTGGGATTTCATGCCGTGGCTCGCGGCCGCGTGCAGGCTGGCGATACCGTTGCGGTCTTTGGTTGTGGGGGCGTGGGGCTCGGCGCGATTGCCGCATCGCATTTTGCCGGCGCCGTGACGATTGCCGTCGATCTGGACGATCACAAGCTCGAGATTGCCAAGAGTGCGGGTGCGACTTACATGGTGAACACGGCGCGCGAGTCGTTGCACGAGCGTTTGATGTCGCTCACGGAAAATCGCGGACTGGATGTAGTGATCGAGGCCATTGGTTTGCCCGAAACATTTCGCGCAGCTGTGGAAGAGGTAGCCTTCACGGGGCGCGTCGTCTATATTGGCTACGCCAAAGAGCCGGTCGCCTACGAAACGCGGCTGTTTGTGCAAAAGGAACTGGACATTCTGGGCTCCCGCAACGCACTTCCTGAGGATTTTGGGCGGGTCATCCAGATGCTGGAGGCCGGAAAATTTCCGGTCGAGCAAGCGGTTGGAACGATTATTTCTCTGGAGCAGGCTCCGAGCATTCTTCAGCAGTGGAGCGAAGCGCCGCAGCGCTTTACAAAGACAATGGTGAGCTTGGATTAATTCGCATATCGAAGAAAGCGGGTGAGATGAATTCAAAAGGCGAAGGATCCGCCTTAAAGAGCGGCGGGGCAGGGGATAGCTTTAACGCTGCGTCTCAAGCCGGATCACGGCTGTTCCCAGCGCACCAGCTTGTTCCTTTTATTCTAGTCACCGTCTTATTTTTCTTGTGGGGCATTCCCAACACCCTCAACGCCGTCCTGATTCGCCAATTCATGAAGACGTTTTCCATCACGCGCTTCGAGGCCGGTTTGGTGGAATCTGCTTTTTACATGGGTTATTTTCTGCTGGCAATGCCCGCCGCATTTCTTATGCGCCGTGCGGGCTACAAATCTGGCTTCGTCATCGGACTGGTTCTTTTTGGGGTCGGCGCTTTCTTATTCTGGCCGGCGGCACTCGCTGGAAGTTATGCCTACTTTCTCTTCGCACTTTTCGTAATCGCAAGTGGCCTGTCTTTCCTGGAGACCGCTTCCAATCCGTTCATCGCGCAGTTGGGCGATTCCGGCAGTTCGGCGCGCCGATTGAACTTTGCACAGGCGTTCAATCCGTTTGGCGCTATCAGCGGTGTACTGATTGGGACCATTTTTATTTTTTCGGGTGTTGAGTTGACGCCGCAACAGATCGCCAGCCAGCAAGCAGCGCATACCTACGAAGCGTACCTTCGATCCGAAACGCTGCGCGTGGTGAAGCCATACCTTGTGATCGGTGCGATTGCCATCGTCTGGGCAGTACTTATTTTACGTACACACTTTCCCGCCATTCAAAGTGAACATGAGAATGAGTCCGGAGACCACGGGCATCTGGGTGACCTATTTCGCTATCCACATTTTTTGCTTGCAGTCGTCGCTCAGTTTTTCTACGTGGGCGCACAAGCGGGTACCTGGGGGTACTTTATTTCTTATGTTCAGGACTATGGTCGCCAATCCGAAAAGATTGCGGGCTATTTTTTGACTGGGACATTGGTTGCCTTTGGAGTGGGCCGGTTCGCTTCGGCATGGCTGATGCGCTATATCAGTCCAAGCAAGCTGATGGGTGGGTATTGCATTGCAAACATTCTTTTGGTTGCGATCGCTGTGACGATGCCCGGCTGGTTAGGTGTGTGGTGCCTGTTTCTAACCAGTTTTTTCATGTCGTTGATGTTTCCAACCATCTTTGCGCTTGGATTGAATGGTCTTGGACCAAACACCAAGCTGGGCGGATCGCTTCTCGTGATGGCAATCGTGGGCGGAGCTGTTGTGCCGCCGTTGATGGGTTTTATCTCCGTGAAAACGCATAGTCTGGCGCTAGCGTATGGTGTTCCGCTGTTAGCGTATGCAGTTATCGCATTCTATTCTTTCTGGGGTTCGCATCGGCGGAATGTGAATCTCACGACGGGATGATTTTCTTCAAACTAACAGGAGGATTGATGCAGAGGACCGGCGGACGATGGGCGTACTTTTCGCGAGCATCGCAATTCTTGTTGGTTGGAATTCTTTCGGCGCTTCCTATCGCGGCGCAAACCGCGGCGCAGACGCAGCCTACCAGTTCGCAGGATGCCGAAGCCATCGATCAAACTTGGCGGCGGGCCAGTTCGAAATACGATTCACAGCGTAACGCTCTGCTGAAAGAAGTGGATCGCGCGGCGCACGATGGTCCCTATCGCGCGGATTGGCAATCACTGCAAAAGTATGAGGTCCCTGATTGGTATAAGGATGCAAAGTTTGGGATCTTCATCCACTGGGGCGTTTATTCCGTTCCTGCTTTCGGCAACGAGTGGTACCCGCGCAATATGTACCGGCCGGATTCCGACGAATACAAGCATCACCTCAGCACGTATGGCCCGCAAACGAAATTCGGCTATAAGGATTTCATTCCCATGTTCAAGGCCGAACACTTTGATCCAGCTGCGTGGGCGCGGCTATTCAAAGAGGCCGGTGCTAAATACGTTGTGCCAGTTTTTGAGCATCACGACGGCTTCGCCATGTATGACAGCGGGCTCTCGGACTGGACGGCTGCAAAAATGGGGCCGCATCGCGATCTCTTTGGAGACCTGGCGAAATCCATTCGCGCCGAAGGGTTGCACCTGGGCGTTTCTTCGCATCGCGTCGAGCACAATTGGTTTCTTGAAGGCGGCCGCAAGATCGAATCTGACGTCAATGACCCGCGGTACGCGGCGTTTTATGGCCCGGCGCACACCTGGATGGAAAGCAAGCAGTCGCTACTTTCAGACTGGACTTATGTTAGCAACGCCTATTTGGACGATTGGCTGGCGCGCGATGCCGAGATTGTAAAAAAATATCAGCCCGAGCTTTTCTATTTCGACTGGTGGATCGGCCAGCCGGCGGTTCGCCAGCACCTGATGGACTTCGCGGCTTTTTATTACAACGATGCGGCCAGCCGCGGCGCCGTCAGCGTAATCAATTACAAACTGGACGCTATGGAAAAGCACTCGGCTGTTCTTGATGTGGAACGCGGTCAGCTGAACGACATTCGGCCTCAATACTGGCAGACGGACACTTCCATCAGTAACAAGTCATGGGGCTACATCGAGCACGACAGCTTTAAGTCGGCGCAAACCATCGTTCATCAGCTGGTGGACATTGTCAGCAAGAACGGGAATCTGCTCGTAAATTTCGGTCCCCGTTCAGACGGCACAATTCCGGAGGAAGTGCAGAGCGTTCTCCGCGACGTCGGCGCATGGTTGAAAGTTAATGGTGAGGCTATTTACGGAACGCGTGCGTGGAAAGTCTACGGCGAGGGCCCGACAAAAATCATCGAAGGCGCGTTTCACGATACCGACGCGCAGCCCTTTACCGCGAGCGATTTTCGCTTTACTAAGAAAAAGGATGCGCTTTACGCTTGCGAGCTTGGTTGGCCGTCCAACGGCGAAGCGGTGATCCATTCACTCACTGCATTTCAACTCGACGGACAAAAGATTGCATCCGTTTCGCTGCTCGGTTCGCCAACGGCGATTAACTTCGAAGCGCAAGCTGACGGTCTGCACCTTCACGTGCCGGCTCAAGCGCCCGGCAAATACGCCTACTGCTTCAAGTCCACACTTCAGAGCACCCAACCATGAGGGCGGAGCGCACGACGGAAGGATCTTCTCTCGGGGAGGGGAACTCATGAGCATGCGATATTGCCTGGCGCTCGATCTCAAGGAATCCCCGCAACTCATCGAGGAGTACAAGCGCCACCACCAGAAAGTGTGGCCGGAAATAACGCAAAGCATCCGCGACTCCGGCATCGAGGACATGGAAATTTATCTGCTGGGCACGCGCTTGTTCATGATCATGGAAGTCAACAACAGGTTTTCATTCGAAGAAAAATCGCAAGCTGACCGGAGCAATCCAAAAGTACAAGAGTGGGAAAAACTGATGTGGAAGTTTCAGCAACCGCTGCCGCAAGCTCGCCCGGGAGAGAAGTGGATCCAGATGGAGCGCATCTTCAAGCTAGAGAATTAACCTACCGTAGTGACCGTCAGATTTCTCGTTAAGCCATTGGTCGGGGCGCCCGGATTTGAACCGGGAGCCTCCTGCGCCCATACACAGACGTCAAGCGTCCAGAAGTTCCAGATGCGAGTGACCTCGAACTGTAATTTTTGCCAGTACTGCAAAGAAGTAGCGCGACCTACCCTGCCATGAAGAAAACGGACGCGAGCTTCATGGACAGGTGATGACAAGAGTGCCCATGTGCGCACTCGATCGATACATCCGTTTGGACGGGGCGATCAAGACCAGAGGTAGACATGAATCCGAGACGAAAGTTTTTCGCTGAGGCCCTCCGATACCCGATGGTCATGGTCTGCACGATCGCCATTCTGCCAGGCGACACATTGGCATTTATGCCGTCACCTAGTTCGGTGCAGACGGCTTCACCACAGAACCAGACTGCAAAGATTGCACCCGATCAATTGGACTCCCTCGTTGCGCCCATTGCCCTATATCCAGACCCGATGCTAGCCCAGACCCTCGCGGCTTCCACGTATCCTCTCGAACTCATCCAGCTCCAGCAGTGGATGACAAAGAATCCCGGACTGAAGGATAAAGCGCTCGCTGATGCCGTCGCGAAGCAGCCTTGGGATCCAAGCATTCAAGCGTTGGCCGGGCTGCCCGAAGTGGTAAAGCGCCTGGCAGACGACATTCAATGGACCACGGACTTGGGCAACGCCTTCCTGTCGCAGCAGAGCGATGTGATGGATGCCGTGCAGCGCATGCGCAAGAAGGCCCAGGGCACCGGCAATTTGAAATCGACCGAGCAACAGAAGGTGGAAACCAAGGTCATTGAGAGCAAAAGCATAATTGTGGTCGAACAGGCGAATCCACAGGTCGTATATGTGCCTTCGTATGATCCTGTCGTGGTGTATGGCCCGCCGATCTATCCTTACCCACCCATTTACTATCCGCCGGCGGGATACTACGCTGCGGGAATAGCCATTTCTTTCGGCGTTGGCATGATGATGGGGGCGTTTTGGGGCGGCGGCTGGGGGTGGGGCTGCGGCTGGGGCGGCAACAATACCATCAACATCAACAATAACAACAATTTCAACCGGAACTCGAATATTAATGGTGGCAACCGCAACAACATAGGGAGCGGAAACCGTCCATCGCAGCAACCAAGTCGCGGTGGCGGTGGCCGTGGAGATTCCAACTGGAAACACAATCCGCAACATCGAGGCGGCGCCCCGTACGGGGACCGAGGAACCGCCGACAGATTTGGCGGCACAGCACGTGGGGACTCACTTTCCAATCGCCAGGCTAGTGCCCGGCAACAGGTTGGCCGGCAGGGCGGAAATCTGCCCAGCAATCGTGGCGGAGATGGCGTGAGCAACCGGGCCAGTGGAGCAGGCGCTGGTAACAGGAGTGGCGGTGCTGGCGCTGGCAATCGGGCCGGCGCAGGCGGAGCGGATCGGGTGGGAAGCCGGGACGTCTCGCGCAGCGGTGGCGGGAATCGCGATGCCTTCGGAGGAGGCTCCCGGGGCTCCTCGGGTTACAACGGATCGAGCGCGCGCTCTAGCAGCAGCCGCGGTTCTTCGAGTATGGGATCTCGAGGAGGGGGTGGTAGTCGTGGTGGCGGTGGGCGGCGTAGGTGATCGGCTCAGGTCGCGAATAGGATGTCATGTGAGGATGGATATGAGCTCAACGTCTGCGAAAGCAAACCTCTTCAAGACTCTTTGGATCGTGGGTACATTGGCGTTTCTGTCGGTGCCCGGCCGCATCGCCGCGCAACAACCTGCCGCAAAGACCGCTGCTGCTCCCGCGGCTGGCGGTGCCAAAACTTTTGACACTCCACAGCAGGCTGCCGATGCGCTAGTCGCTGCGGCCGGGCAGTTTGACGAGCACGCTCTCAGGGAAATTTTTGGTCCCGGTGGCGAAGATATCGTTTTTTCCGGTGAATACCCACAAGACCGTAAGCGGGCTTCTGACTTCGCTGCTGAGGCCCGCGAAAAGAAGAGTGTCTCCATGGATTCAAAAAAAGGGACCCGAGCATTTCTCCTTGTGGGTAATGAGGACTGGCCGTTCCCTGTGCCAATCGTGAAGTTGGGCGCCAAATGGGCGTTTGATGCCAAAGCCGGCCGCCAGGAACTCCTCTATCGTCGCGTTGGAAGCAATGAACTGGACGCCATTGACATCTGCCGCGGCTACGTAGAAGCGCAGCACGGCTACGCTCTCCAGAAGCGCGAAGGCTACGATGTGAACCAGTACGCCCAGCGCATTGTTAGCACTCCCGGGAAGCAGGATGGCTTGGGATGGCAAAACCCAGACGGTAGTTGGGACGGACCGATTGGCGAAAAGATTGCGCGTGCGATCGAACAGGGCTACTCCGGCGGTGCGGAGCCATACCATGGCTATCTCTTCAAAATTCTGAAGGGTCAAGGATCAGCGGCAGCGCTCGGCGAAATGGACTTCGTCGTGAAGGGCGTAATGATCGGGGGCTTTGCCCTGGTGGCCGCGCCGGCCGAATACGGCGTGACCGGAGTGAAGAGCTTCATAGTCAGCCACGACGGAGTTGTCTACGAGAAGGACTTTGGATCGGCCACTCTCAATGAGTTCATAAAAATGGAACGCTTCAATCCGGATCGTTCCTGGAAACCGGTCTTGGAGGAGTAAGTGTTAATGCCAGAAGCCTGACATTTGCCAAAAGCGATCAGACGCCATTAGACCGGTGGAATCTCTTACGCAAGCTTCTGAAGCCTGCCGCGAAGAAGTTAGAGCTTTCAGGTGTCACCTGTCACCTTCTGAGGCACAGCCACGCGACGGTGCTTGATAGCGTTGGCACTCCAATAGGAACCATGCAGGCACTGTTGGGGCCTATTTGGACTCAAGTTGGACCCAACTCTGGGGGTGACCTGCGCAACTCATGCGAAACCGGACTAGAGCGTTCTAATTCAGTACTGACAGTGGACGCTAAACCGTTTCTGAAACTTATGGGCCAGACAGAGTACGCCTTTGCGAAAGCGCTATCCCACCTACTTTTCCTGGAATGACTTGATGTAGTTCGTCAGGTTCGCAATTCTCAAAGCCACTTCAGGCTCACCCAATCGATCCATCGCAAAATCCGCTCCCCAGATGGGCATCTCCGCAGGCCCATGCGCTGGCATCACGACGCCATTCCGCAGCACGTTTGAGACATAAGCGTCAGGAAATTTGCCGCCGTGACGTCGCGCCAACTTAGTTAGGTCGGGAGGCGCTCTGTATGGGTCAGGAGCGGGGCCGCTTCCCTTCAAGTCAGTTCCATGGCAGACGGCGCAATACTGCTTGTAGAGTTCGGCGCCGGATGGGGCATGAGAAGCAGCGGTCGTCTGTATTGATTGTAGATATTTCACCAGGCTGGACAACCTCACGTTTCCCCAATCCATATCCGCCTCGACCTGATGGAAGATGGGTCCCCAAATTGGCATTTCTCGCGAACCGTGAGCAGCCGCAACTGTGTCGCCCAAAATCATTTGGCGCACGCGTGTCGCGGGAAATTCCCCTCGATTGTTGCTGGCCAAAAGAGTCAGATCGGGTACCTTGGCCTTCAACGCGGGTGCCGCAGGACCCGCTCCTTTGGCGTCCGAGCCGTGGCAAGAGGTGCAATAGGCCCGGAATAAGTCGGGTCCCTCGACAGAGCGAATTAAAGGCGGAGACTGCTGTTCCACATTTGGGGCGGTCTGAATTTGCTTGCCGACCCCGGAAAGTACAACGACGACGAAGGCAAGCACCAGGACGAGTTGCAAGAACCTCTTGAACCTCTTGTCCATCGTCGTCTCCTCGTTTTCAGCGCGTGCCCAAAACTTCGCCTAACTTGAATCTAGCTCACGACCGTGGCCGCTAAAACCTCCACAGTGATCTTCGAAGGAAACAGCAGCGTGTTATGAATCAAGCAGTGATCTATTTCTTCCTGGATTCCATTTCGGTGTTGCTCGCTAAACGCCAATGGAACTTCCACCTCAATGCGGAAGTTATCCATGCGCGGTGGATCCTTGACCTTGTCGGCGGTGACGCGAACCCTCGTACCCTCGCCCGCCAGATTGTGCTTCTTCAGGTACAGCGCCGCGTAGAACCCCGCACACGAACCGAGAGACGCTAACAGCAATTCTGGAGGTGTCATTCCTTCATCAAATCCGCCGTTTTCTGGCGGCTGGTCGCACACAATCTTGTGCTGCCGCGCTTTGATTTCGAACTGGACCGAGCCGAGATGTTCGACAAGCACTTCCACGGTATCTCCTATTCCTGGATAGATTCCAAATAGTCGCAGAGGTTTTTGATGCGTTGCCGCACGGCAGCTTCGTCATAGTTATCAAGGTATTGGAATATCGGACCCCAAACAGGCATCTCTGAAGACCCATGAGCGGAAAAACCCGGGCCAAAGCGCAAAGTGCTTGCGACATATTCGCGCGGGAATTTGCCGTCATGACGCTTGGCCAGCGTCGTGAGATCCGCTGGACGCGTGTTGAGCGACGCACTGACGGGGCCGCGTCCTTTGCCATCGGCACCATGGCAGGAGGCGCAATACTGCTTGTACATGGTCTTTCCTGAGGGCACGTAGGTTGGAGGAAGTTGACTTTTATCTACCACCGGATTTTGTTGGGCGGTGGCGCAGACAGCAACGAACAGTGTGCAAATTAGAGTGCCGCGATGAAAAGTCATGATCTCCTCCAGTTATCCAGATCGAGACATCGCATTCGGGCTAAATCTTACATTTTATCACTGACGTAACTCGTGATGTCCGTCACACGTTTAGGTGGCGGCTGGCACAGTCCGAGCCGCAATAAAACTACAGGATGAATCCAGTTCCCACGGAATTGCAGTTGTGGTTCTGCGGAAGGGCGGCCAGAAACGACTTTTACAGATTGTGAAAAAGGAGCTTGAGATGATCACAGGTCAACAAATCGTGGAGGGCGCGGGAACGCGAACTCCCGCAAACAAGCAGCATTTCTTTAAGAATATCCTGCTCGCAACGGATTTTTCACCAGCTTCCAGCCGAGCGTTGGAATATACGGCGTCTCTCGCGAGACGCTACGGTTCAACGATCTACCTCACCCACATCATCAGCCTGGATGGCTATCCTCTGATGGCGCCTGAATTTGCGGCATCCTCCCTGCAAAAAATGCAAGTTGAAGCGCAGGAAAACTTCCGTGAGTTATTGAAATCCGGACTTCTGATCGCTTTGCCTTATAAGGCCGTGATCGAGGAAGGCAATCTCTGGCCTTCGCTCGAAGAATTGATCAAGAAGTACGAGATTGACTTGCTGGTTGTGGGCACGCGCGGCGCGGGTGCCGTGAGGAAAATTTTGATCGGCTCGGGAGCCGAAGAGATTTTCCGCAAAGCGAAAGTACCGGTGCTGACCGTCGGGCCGTCGACAGCGATCGATCCCCAGTATGAAGTGGAGTTTAAGAATATTTTGTTTGCTACCGATTTCGGAAAAAGTGCCGAGCGCGAGGCGGAGTACGCACTGTCGCTGGCCCAAGAACATTGTTCGAGATTGAGGTTCGTGCATGTGTTCCCGCACCCGGAAGCGTATGGGAAGTCCGTCCTGGCTCTAGAGAAACAAAACAGCATGGCCCAGTTGAAGGAGCTGGTGCCGGCTGAAACTGACCTGCACTGCAAGCTGGATTTCGAAGTCCCTGTCGGCGAGCCCGTCGAGCAGATTCTGCGAATCGCGCAGGAAACAAAGGCGGACCTCATCGTCATGGGTGCGAAGGCCAGGAAGAGTCTCGCAGGCAATGTTCCGCACACAAAGGCATATCGGGTTGTCTGTGAAGCAAAGTGCCCTGTCTTGACTGTGCGATCCTGAACGGCAGGTGAGTGACAGTCTCAGGGCTGATCCGAGGCCCAGAGTTTCGAGGTGATGGAGCTGGTAATTCTGGGCCTCTTCAGGCTTGAGATAGAGGAGTAGGCTGGCAGATAGCATCCGCTGCACGGATAAGGATAGGTCGGCCGCCCTCATCGGTTGCTGGTTCAATTCCTGCGAAGACTTTCGATTTGGAGAGTCTGCTGGTACGACCGTCCGAAAGAATAGGAATCATTACATTGGCCAGCACACTTCTCGCGACAGGCAGTCTCGTACTCGGATTGTGCTTTGGGGCTACTGCCGCACGCTCCCAGCGGCAGCCAGAAACATTCTTCAAAACCGAGATCGGTCTGACCGAGAGTGACATTCAGAAGATGGAGCAAGGCCACGTCGTGACCAGGGTTCTCGACTCCCCCGACAAGAAGTACGGGGTCTTGGTGTTTGGCGGGGTTTACATCAACGCCTCAATCGAACAGTTCGCCGCATCCTACCGCGACGTGAAGACACTTCTTGAGGACAAGGTGTACCGCGACGTGCAGGAGTTCAACGTGGCCGGTCCGCCCACTTTGTCCGATTTCATTCGTCTCTCATTCGAACGCAAGGACATCGACGCGATACAGAATTGCAAGCCTCGCCATTGCGATATCCAGGTCTTCGACGTCGCTGCCTTTCAGAAGCAGATCAACTGGAACTCGAAAAAGAAGTACGACCAGTTCAATGAGCTCGCCCGCCAGCGCATTTGTGAGGGTCTGGCAAAATATGTGTCTGGCGGCCTGCAGGCGTTGGGCAGCTACACCGACCACGAGAAGCCCTTCAACCTCTACGAGAACATGAAGTCGATGCTGGACGCTTCCTACTATCTGCCCCAAAACGGCTCCGGCGGCATCTATCAACACGTTCTCGACTATCCCGAGGGAAAAGTTCCCGGCGCGATCGACTTCTTCTACTGGGAAGACATCGATTTCGGTGAAGGCCCAACCATCCGCGTGAATCGTGTGTCCATGTTTCCAGCTGGCGTGGGCGATGCCAAGTATGTGGTTACCAATGAGCAGTTATATGCGAGCCGCTTCATCCGCATCGCTCTGCAGGTGTTCTATTGCGTCCCCGATACCCAGAGCTCTGATAAACGGGGGTTTTATCTGATCGAGATGAATGATTCCCGTGTTCCTGATTTTGGCACCCTAAAACTGAGCGTAGTCCGAAAAATCGCTACTGGGAAGGGTGTCGCATCCACACGTGATATCTTGAATCTTTACCTCAGGAGACTCACGGCGAAATGAAGAATTGCAATCTCGAACTAGGTTGAATGTCAAACTTGTCTAAGCTCTGATCGAAGGAGAAGGTGACATGACTTCTAAATCCGCTACAGGCACAGCCAAAGTTGCCGAGAATCCACATCCACTCTCTCCCGAAGAATTGCGAAAGGTTCACGCGTATTGGCGTGCCGCGAACTATCTTTCTGCCGGACAGATCTACCTCTATGACAATCCTCTGCTCAAAGAAACACTTCGGCTGAAGCATATCAAGCCTCGTCTCCTCGGCCACTGGGGAACAACGCCGGGTTTGAATCTCATCTATGTTCATCTCAATCGCCTGATCAAGAAGCACGACCTCAATATCGTCTACGTAGCTGGACCGGGGCATGGCGGCCCGGGCCTCGTCGCCAATACATACCTTGAGGGCACCTACAGCGAAGTCTACTCGCACATCTCGCAGAATGAAGAAGGCTTGAAGAAATTGTTCAAGCAGTTCTCCTTTCCCGGCGGAATCCCAAGTCACGTCGCGCCAGAGACCCCAGGCTCGATCCATGAAGGCGGCGAACTAGGCTATTCCCTTGCTCACGCCTACGGCGCGGCTTTCGACAACCCGGACCTGCTCGTTTGCTGCGTGGTCGGCGACGGCGAGGCGGAAACCGGACCGCTGGCGACCAGCTGGCACTCCAACAAGTTTTTGAATCCCGCGCGTGACGGAGCCGTTCTACCCATCCTCCACCTGAACGGATACAAGATCGCCAACCCGACGCTGCTCAGTCGCCTTAGCGATGCGACGCTGACGCAGTTGTTTTCCGGATACGGCTATAAACCGCATTTTGTCGAAGGCCGCGAGCCGGATGCCATGCACCAGCTGATGGCAGAGACAATGGACACAATTCTCAAGGAAATCCAGGCCATTCAGCAGGCAGCGAGAAACGGAAAATCTGCGGAACTTCCCGCGTGGCCGATGATTGTCATGCGGACCCCCAAAGGCTGGACCGGACCAAAAACCGTCGACGGCAAACCCGTGGAAGACACCTGGCGCGCGCATCAGGTGCCACTCAGCGATTTTGCGAAGCACCCGGAGCATGTCAAGTTGCTGCAGGAATGGATGGAGAGCTACAAACCCGAAGAATTGTTCGACGCAAACGGAAAACTCGTACATGAAATCGCGGAGCTCGCTCCATCCGGCACCCGCAGAATGGGCGCCAATTTACACGCCAACGGAGGTCTCCTGCTCCGGGATCTTACTATGCCGGACTTCCGTGACTATGCTGTTAGCGTCACAAAACCAGGAACGGAATCCGTGGAATCCACCCGCGTCTTGGGACAACTCCTCCGCGATGTTATGCGACTCAATGCCGACACCAAGAATTTCCGCGTGTTTGGCCCCGATGAAACGGCGTCGAACCGTCTCGACGCCCTTTACGAAACAACCGATAAGACTTTCATGGAACCGACGCTCAAGACCGATGAGCACCTTTCGCAGGACGGCCGGGTCATGGAAATCCTGAGCGAACATATGTGCCAGGGCTGGCTCGAAGGGTATCTTCTGACCGGACGCCACGGCTTCTTCTCGTGCTATGAAGCGTTCATCCACATCGTTGATTCCATGTTCAACCAGCATGCCAAGTGGTTGAAAGTCACGCGCAATATTCCTTGGCGGCGTCCGATTGCGTCCTTGAATTACTTGCTGACTTCCCACGTCTGGAGGCAGGACCATAACGGATTCACGCATCAAGATCCCGGGTTCATCGACCATGTGGTGAACAAGAAGGCGGATATCGTGCGTGTCTACCTTCCTCCCGACGCGAATACACTACTCTCGGTGGCGGATCACTGTTTACGAAGCAGGAACTACGTAAATGTGATCGTCGCCGGCAAGCAGCCGGCCTTGCAGTATCTGGATATGAAATCCGCTATCGAGCATTGCACGGCTGGACTCGGCGTTTGGGAATGGGCTTCCACCGACAAAGGCACCGAACCGGATGTGGTCATGGCTTGCGCCGGAGACATTCCGACGCTCGAGACTCTCGCCGCTGTTGCATTGCTACGCCAGAATTTTCCGGACATCAAAATTCGCGTCGTCAACGTCATTGACCTCATGACATTGCAAACCTCAGGTGAGCACCCCCACGGACTGTCTGATCGGGAATTTGATTCGATCTTCACGACGGACAAGCCCGTGATCTTCGCCTTCCACGGCTACCCCACGCTGATTCACCGTCTCACCTACAAACGCGCGAACCACGACAACTTCCACGTGCATGGCTATCGCGAGGAAGGGACGACCACGACCCCGTTCGACATGACCGTGCTCAACGAACTCGACCGCTTCCACCTCGCGGGAGACGTTGTCGACCGCGTTGCGCGTTTCCGTCCGATCAACGCGCACTTCAAACAGCTCCTCCGCAACAAGCTGGTCGACCACAAGCAATATATCTGCGAACATGGCGACGACCTCCCTGAAATTCGGGATTGGAAGTGGCCCTACTGAATGAAGATTCTGGTTCTCAATTCCGGGTCGAGCAGTCAGAAGGCCTGTCTCTTTGACCTGAGCGATCCGCTCCCAGACGTTCCTCCTAGGCCCCTGTGGGAAGGCAAGATTGAATGGCGCGAGAATCGCGCAGTACTCGAAGTGCGCACGTCGTCCGGTGCGGTGTCGAAGCAGGATCTGAAGCGAGTGGAACGCGCCGAAGCAACCGCGCAGCTGCTCCAGGCATTGGTTTCCGGCAAAGTTCGGGTTCTTGCGCAGCTTTCCGACATCCATGTTGTCGGGCACCGCATCGTGAACGGAGGACGCGAATACAGCCGCCCCACTCGCATTACCCCGGAAGTCAAAGCAGCTATCGAAAAGATGGCTGTTTTTGCGCCGCTCCACAATCGGGTGGAACTCGAAGGAATCTCCCTGGTCGAGAAACTGTGCGGCGCTGTGCCTCAAGTGGCCGTCTTTGACACCGGCTTTCACAGCGGATTGCCGGATGCGGCTTCCATCTACCCGGGTCCGTATGATTGGGTCAAGCGCGGAATTCGCAAGTTTGGTTTTCATGGTATCAACCATCAATACTGCTCGGAGCGGGCCGCGCAGTTGCTCGGGAAGGATTTGTCCGCCCTCAACCTCGTGACTTGTCATCTCGGCAACGGCTGCTCGCTTGCTGCAATTTGTGGCGGCCGAAGCGTCGATACCACCATGGGCTTTACGCCCCTCGACGGATTAATGATGGGTACGCGGTCCGGCTCGGTAGACCCCGGCATTCTCACCTATTTAATGCGGGCAGACGGCACGGACGGCTTAGCGCTCGACGAGACGCTAAACGCTAAGTCGGGACTCTTCGGAATCTCCGGCGTTTCAGGGGACATGCGTGAAATCGTAGCCGCCATGAAAAGCGGAAACGAACGCGCCCAACTGGCGTTCGACATGTTCGTGCACCGGCTGCGGTCCGGTATCGGTTCCATGCTGGTCGCGATGAACGGAATCGATGCGCTCGTGTTTACGGCAGGCATTGGAGAGAATTCGCCAGAAGTGCGCGCCGCCGCGTGCAGCCACTTCACTTTTTTGGAGTTGGAGCTCGATCCTGCAAAAAATATGGGCTCTCTAGCGGACAACGATATTGCCACCGAGGAGTCGAGAGTTCGCGTGCTAGTTTTGCGTGCACAGGAAGATTGGGTGATTGCTCAGGAGTGCTGGAAGCTCCTCTTGCCGTCAAGTACCCCCACATAGCCTCGATAGGCGAACTAGCACTCGGACCATTTGTCGTAACGCGCCAGTCACAGTCCTTCCTTCGGCCAATTCGTGTGTGCATGTTCGACTGTGAGAGCCAGCAACAAACCTTTTCCCGAGGTCATTGTGTGACGTGCGTCATCTCTTGTTGCGAGGGCCGTCGAGGTGGAGTGTGGCAGTAAGCGAGGCCGGGTCTTCGTCCGGCACACAATCAAAATGAAAATGTTTGGCGATTGCACGCATAGTGACGTTTTCCAGAAGAATGTGAGCCTCGACACTGCGGATTTTTTCGATTCGCGCGATTTCAAGCAGCCGATGCACTAATTCGGTGCCGAGCCCCGATCCCTGACAACGGTCCGCAACCACAACGCCAAGCTCAGCCTTCCCCATTTGCCGTTCCCGAGCCAGCCGTCCAACGCCAAGCAGCTCATGACGGCCGGTGGACGCATCCACGCGATCCGCCACAAGCGCCATCTCGCGGTCATAGTCGAGAAAACAGTTTCGAATCAGCCGGTCGTGAGCGACACGAGATTCCAATTTTTGCATTTGGAAATAGCGGCGATAGACGGTGCTGTCCGAGAGCGTCTTATGAAATTCCACCATCGGCGTCTCGTCTTCAGCGCGGATGGGCCGGATAATCACGTTGCTCCCGTCCTTCATCGTCCAATAGGAAACATACTCGATGGGATAGGGTCGGATCGCGGGGCGCGGAAGTTCTTCGTCGCTTAGCTCGCGGCCGAACAACACCATGCGCGCGTCCAGCGCCAGCAACTCCACTGTGGAGGCCACCAGCGGATTGATGTCGATTTCGCGCAACCGCGGCTGGTCGACAACGAGCTCGCTGAATCGTACCAGCAGAGCTTCGAGCGCCTTCACTTCAACAGCCTTGCGCCCCCGCACTCCCTTGAGCGCGGCGAAGACTTTTGTCTGCTCCATCAGCCGTTTTGCCAGCGTCGTGTTCAACGGAGGGAGCGCGAGGGCCCGGTCGCGATACACTTCCACGAGCTGCCCTCCTGATCCGAAGAGCAGAACCGGGCCGAACTGCGGATCGACGCTACTGCCCAGGATGAGTTCGTAGCCCCTGACGTGAACCATCGGTTGAACCGTTACGCCGAGAAAGGCGCTTGCGCCGGCCTTCGCGACGACCGAATCCGTGATGGCGCGGTACGCCTCGCGCACCTGTCTTTCATCTGTTAGATTCAATTGCACGCCCCCGACATCCGTCTTATGCGTGACGATTTCGGAGTGGACCTTCAGCACCACCGGGAAGCCGAGCTTCTGCGCTTCGACTATGGCCTCTTCTTCGTTCTTCGCGAGCCGGGTCGGAACGGTGGGAATTCCGTAAAGTTCCAGGATTTCCTTCGACTCGATTTCTGTAAGCAATGTTCTGCCCGCGAATGCCGCGCGCTCAATAAGTTTTCTGGCCTTCTCCCGCCTCGCGTTCGCACAGGCCGGGTCGTCTCCCGCGAGGGGCGTTTCGTACAGACCGTGAAGACGTTCGGAATAGCTCCACATTGATGCGAAGCAGCGCACGGCAGCATCAGGATAAGAGAACGTCGGAATCCCGGAAGCGTTCAGAATCTCAATGCCTTCAGCGACACTTCGTCCGCCCATCCAACTCGCCAGCAACGGTTTTCCCTTGTCCTTCGCACGTTCTTTCACACGTTCCGCCACTTGCGCGGGATTCGTCATCCCTTGTGGCGCCAAAATCACGAGCAGACCGTCACTCTCGGGATCGGCAAGCACGATATCTA
>JBGPDI010000058.1:0-29952 GCA_041482215.1 Candidatus Acidiferrum sp.
AGCCTGTGACAACTGGCGCGATTCCTTTCTCCAAAAGTGGCCGCAGCCGCGCTTGCGATTTGGCGCGCGTCAATTCCATCTGAGGTTCTGCGCCGCCGTGAAATGCGTCGGTCACGATGAGTTCGGTGGCTTCGACCGCTTCGCTCGGCAGCCCGAGCTCTCTAACTGCAGCCGCAACCAGCGGGGCGGAGAGTCTTTCCCCCAGGCTGGAAATTGCGTCGAGCGTGCGCGGGGTGAGTTCTCGCAGCAACGCGGTTCCTTCGCAGAGACGGCGCCCTTCGGCGAGCACTTCTTCCAAGCGCTTGCGGATTTGCGCGCGCGCTTCTTCGCGCGGGATCAAGCTGGTAAGCGCGGTTTCGTGCTGATGACGGAGCGCTTTCATAGCCGCCGAGGCCTCTGTGGCGTTCCCCGCCTGGGCGATCTTCGCGGCCTCGATCAAGCGGTTGGTCACGCCGCTCATTGCCGAAACGACCACGACGCAGCCGTTCTCCTTCGCCGTTTTCGCGATAATCTGCGCCGTGCGGGCGATGCACGCCGCATCGCCGACGGACGTGCCACCGAACTTCATAACTTGTAGCCGCGCTTTCATTCTTTCTGCTCGCCTCTCAATGCATCGGCAAATTATGTTTTCTGGACGAAGGTACTCTCTTCGCTTATGCATTTTCTAATGTTCCGAGTTTACCTTGTGGGTTGACGAAGCGCGCACCACTTCAAGCTTCGATTGTTCTTACTCGCACTGTGCAATCCTCCGCTTGCTGGCTCGATGCGTTTCACATACATTGCCGTCGAGAAAGAATTGGAAGAGAATCCGTGTGCCATCTTCATGATGTTCAGGAGCTTCACGTGAACACACGAATTGCTGCGCTGTTGCTCGCGGTTATTTGTTTCGTCAGAACGACTATTGCGCAAGATACACATCACGCGCCGGAGGGGCAGCAGATTCCGGGGCCGGGGTGTCTTAGCGTGAAGGGATTGTGGGAGGGCGGCACGAAAGGTTGCTCGGAGGACGAGCATCAGGCGTGGCTTGCAGATGTGCGGCATTGGCGCACCGAGCGGCGCATTCGAATCGGGTATGACGGATCGCGTTATGCGCTGCCCGCACTGCAGTGGACGCAGGGTAGTTTTATTCAGCCGCAGATGATGGTGCAGGACAGATATTTCTACGATCCCGTGGCGCGGCGCTATACGGTTGACCGTTATCTCGACGATCTGGAGAAACGCTACGGTGGAATTGACGCGGTGCTGATCTGGCCTACGTATCCGAACATGGGCATCGACAATCGCAATCAGCACGACATGATTCGCTGCATGCCGGGAGGAGTGGCGGGTGTGAGGCAGATGACTGCTGATTTTCACCGGCGCGGCGTACGCGTTCTTTTTCCGATGATGATGTGGGACCAGGGAACGAGGACAGAAGAGAAATCTTGGCCCGATGCGATCGCTTCGCTAATGGCAGAAGTTGGCGCCGATGGGATCAATGGAGACACGCAAGATGGCGTGCCACTGGCATTTTCGTTGGCCGCGGACAAAACGGGACATCCGCTGGCGTTCGAACCGGAGGGTGGGCCGCATGACGAGGGCGTGGCCTACAACGTGTTGACCTGGGGGCAATATCAATATCCGTTCGTGCCGATGGTCGACCGCTTCAAGTGGCTGGAGCCACGGCACATGGTGAATATTTCGGATCGCTGGAAGAGGGACAAGACAGACAATCTGCAATTTGCGTTTTTCAACGGAGTCGGATGGGAGAGCTGGGAAAACATTTGGGGAATCTGGAATGGAATTACACCGCGCGACGCGGAAGCCACGCGCCGGGTTGCGACCATGGAACGCGCGATGGCTCCATTTCTTGTGAGTAAGGAATGGGAGCCGTTTGCTCCGACGAAGCGATGGGGAGTCTTCGCCAGCCGGTGGCCGGGGAATGAGCAAACATTCTGGACGATCGTGAACCGCAATGAGTACGACGTAGCGGGACCGCAGATGGAAATTCCTTCGCAAGAAGGAATGCGGTATTTCGACCTTTACCATGGTGTGGAGTTGAAGCCAGAGCAGCGCGATGGCCACGGCGTCTTGAGCTTCTCGCTGGAAGCAAAAGGATATGGAGCCATTCTTGCAACCGGCGCGGCGCCTTCCGCAAGCGTTAGTGAACTCATGAAAAGGATGGTGGGGCTTACGTCCAAGCCGCTTGAAAATTTTTCGCACGAATGGAAAGTCATCCCGCAACAGCTCGTGGAGATTCCGCATACCAAAGTACCGGCATCCGCCCCCGATGGCATGGTGAAGATTCCCGCGGGCGAGTTTCTGTTCGAGGTTGGTGGCATCGAGATCGAGGGATTCAACGACGTCGGAGTGGATGTTCAGTATCCGTGGGAAGATTCGGCGCGCCGCTATCATCAGCATCCAATGCAAATGAAGCCGTTCTGGATCGACAAATACCCGGTAACCAACGCGCACTTCAAAAAGTTTATGGAAGCCACGCATTATCATCCCGAGGACGATCTGAACTTTTTGCGTGATTGGAAGGATGGAAGGTATCCGCAGGGCTGGGAGAATCGCCCGGTGACGTGGGTTTCCTTGGAGGACGCACGAGCTTATGCAGCTTGGTCCGGCAAACGGTTACCACGCGAGTGGGAGTGGCAGTACGCGGCACAGGGCACGGATGGGCGTCTCTATCCCTGGGGGAATAGCTGGGACGCGAGCGCCGTGCCGGTGCCAGACAAATCGCGCACCATGCGCGGTCCGGATGCCATTGACGCGCATCCTGGCGGAGCGAGCCCGTCTGGTGTGATGGATCTCGTGGGCAACGTGTGGCAGTGGACCGACGAATTCACGGACGAACATACCCGCGGAGGAATTCTTCGCGGTGGCAGCTATTACCAGCCGCAGGGGTCCATCTGGTATTTTCCGCAAGCCTACAAACTGACGGAACACGGAAAGTTGCTGCTGATGGCGCCGAGCATGGACCGCTCCGCGGCCATAGGATTCCGGTGCGTGCAGGATGCGGAATAGCTGACTACACATCGGTAACCAATAGAAGACACTGTTCTTAGCCATTTTCTGGGATTTGCGCTGGATAAAATGGGGCAATTTCCCTATAATTATTGATTGCCTTTGAAGAGCTGGCCCCGCCTGAGTGGGTCTGCAAGGAAACAGGAACATGAATCCGGTAATTCGTAAATTACATGAAGCGCAACTGCGCAAAGACCTCCCCGAGTTCCGCCCGGGCGATACCGTGCGCGTCAACGTCCGCCTGCAGGAAGGCGAGGGCGAGAAGGTGAAAGAGCGCCTGCAGGCTTTCGAGGGCGTGGTGATTTCCAAGAAGGGCCGGGCCTCCAGCGCAACGTTTACGGTGCGCCGCGTGAGCTTTGGCGTGGGCATCGAGCGTATTTTCCCGCTGCACTCGCCGTCGATCAGCACGATCGAAGTCGTCGGCAAGGGCAAGGTTCGCCGGGCTCGGCTGTACTACCTACGTGATTTGAAGGGCAAAGCGGCGCGCATCAAGCGTGCGGCTCGCGAGGAAGTGGCGGCGGTAGCGACGGCGGGAAGCGAAGCGAAAGCTTAAGTCGCGCTTCTCGATTCACTAACATTGAAGAAAAAGCCCCGGGAGACCGGGGCTTTTTCATTTCCAATCAGGGCTGGACGTTGGTGACTCCTTCTGCACCGGGCTTGGGGAAATGCTTTTCGTACCAGGCGATGCAGCGGTCGGTGGAATCGATTACGTGCTTGGTTTCGCTAAGGCCGTGGCCTTCGCGGGGATAGCGCACGAAAATGGCTTCGGTGCCGACGTCTTTCAACGCGATGAAAAATTGTTCGGCTTCGGCGATGGGCACATCATTGTCGTTTTCACCGTGCATCAACATCGTGGGAGTATGCGCGGCGGCCACGTGCTTTAGCGCGGAGCGTTCCCACGCGACGTCCATCAGATTTCCCTGGTGCAGGAACTGACCGAATTCCATTTCTTCATACTGGTTGTAGTAGGTCATGTAGTTGTAGCTGACGAGGTTGGCGATTCCGGCGATGGGCACGGCGGCTTTGAATTCATTCGTCTGGGTGATCAGCCATTCGGTCAGCTGGCCGCCGTAACTCACGCCTTCAATGCCCATCCGTTCGCGATCGATCCACAAATTGCGGCGCACCGCCGCGCTTACGGCGTACAGAACATCCTGGCCTTCGTTGCCATTCTGATCGCCGAAGACAGCGTCGGCGAATTTTTGGCCGTAGCCGGTGGAGCCGCGATAGTTGACGTTCAATGTGGCCCATCCGTGCGCGGCGTAGATCTGATTTTTGTAATTGAACGCGGGGCCATTTTGCCCGTGCGGGCCGCCGTGAATATTAACGATAAGAGGATGCTTGGACGTGGCGGTCATCCCCAATGGCTTGGTGAGGAAAGCCTCGACCTCAAACTTGTTGTCGTTGCTGACGAAAGTGAAGGACTCGACGTCGGCAATCTGTTTTCCGGCGAAGACTTCCGCGTTCAAGTCGGTCAGCTTGCGTGGCGCCGCGCTTCCGGTCTTGAGGTAAAGCTGAGCGAGGTCGCGCGGCGAAGCGAAACCGTAGGCGATTGTTCCGTCTTTTCCAACGGACCAGCCACCCACGCCTCCGATGTCTTTCACAACATATTCCGGCTTGCCGCCCGAGATTGGTAGCCGCACTAAATGGTTGCTACCGCGTTCCTGAAGGGTGAAGTAGACGGCAGTGCCATCCGCCGACCACCGAGGCGTGCCTTGACGGTTGTCGAGGACCGCGCCGATTTCGCGGCGATCACTGCCGTCAGCGTTCATCAACCAGACGTGCGTGTCCTCCATGGTGGTTTCGCGGTCGGTTACGCCGCGGCGTGTGCCGCGATAGATGATGCGCTTGCCATCCGGCGACCACAGCGGTTCGTATTCGTTGTACTCCGTGGCGGTCAGGCGGCGAGTGCTGTTGTCCGCAACCTTCAGAGCGAAAATATCGTAATTGAAAAACTCATCCTGATTTGGTTCGCGATTCGAACCGAAAAGAATTTCCTTGCCGTCCGGCGACCAATCAATGGAATGCTCATCGGTGTTTCCTTGCGTCAGTTGACGCACTTGTTTTGTGGCGACGTCCACCACAAAAATGTGCAGGCGCAAATTGTCGTTGAAGCGCGTCATGCCTTCGCCGGCGTCGGGCTTATAAAGATAGCGCGTGATGACCATGGGATCGCCGCTGGCTTCCGCTGCTTCCGCACCGGGAGTGGAGGAAATAAATGCGAGTTGCTTGCCATCGGGCGACCAGGCCATTTCTTTTCCGGTTCCTGGCAGCGGACTGTTTGTGCCTTCGGGCGAGGCCAAAAACGTAACCTCTGAGCCGTCTGGGCGAGCCACGAACAATCCGTTTTTGTCTCCCTGATGACCGTCAAAAGCGAACCACTTGCCGTCTGGCGACCACAATGGACCGCCGCCGGAATCTTTTTCGCCTCCTACGCGAACGGATTTCTGCGTGGCGAGATCCATGCTCCACAGTTGTCCGTAGGGGCGGCCGGGCCGATCGCGCATCGTGACGCTATATGCGATGCGCCGGCCGTCCGGTGACAACTCGGCGTTGCCAATCGAGCGCAAGCGCGAAAGATCGCCGCTGCTCAGGCCTTGGGCGCTGCCGAAAGGCGAGAGGGTGAGCAGAGCTAGTGCAAAAGAAAAACACAAAACAGCACGAAGACAAATCCAGCGCGAGCGTGACGGCATCGAGTTCTCCCTCTCAACCTCAGTAATGCGCATCTTGATTTTATTTTTCGCAAAGCTGACGGAAATTCCTGCTACTTCAAATACTGATCCATCCACTCCACCCAGCGGCGATTGACATCTATCGCCCGCACAGGATCGCCAGGAAAATGTCCTGCGACAGGGTAGGCGATGAATTTGACGGGCACGCCATTGTCTTTTAGGGCGTGATAGAGCGAATAGCCCTGGGTGACGGTGACGCGTGCATCGCCGGTATCATGCATGATGAGCGTGGGCGTTTTCATTTGGGATGCGTAAGTGATCGGGGATTGCGCGCGGAAATCCTTGAGATTGTCTCCTACGTAGGGCGAACCCTTGAAACTGTAACGACCGGAGACGTTGCCGTCCGCGAGGTTGTATTCGTCATAAACGTCCGTCACCGGCGCGCCAGCCATCGCGGCTTTCCAAATTTGATAGTGGCCGATGAGCCAGGACGTCATGTAGCCGCCGTAGGACCAGCCGGTCACGCCAATCTTGTCTGCGTCAATGAATCCGCGTTTCTTAAGCGCGTCAATCCCGGCGATCACGTCGCGCCCCGGGCCGTCGCCGGCATCGTTATAAATGGCGCGTTGGTAAGCGTTGCCCAGATTGTCGCTGCCTCGATAATTCGGGGAGAAGACTACGTAGCCGTGCGTGACCATCAACTGCGGAAGAAAACTGAATTGTGTTGTGGTAGAAGCCGTTGGCCCGCCATGAATGATCAGGACCAGCGGATATTTGCGGTCTTTCTGGAAATCGGGCGGGTAGAAGAGCACGCCGTCTTCCTGGAAACCGTCGGGACCCTTCCATTCGAATCTTTCCGCTTTACCAAGCGCAAGCGAAGCGATTTCGTGATTGAAATCCGTAAGGCGTCGAGGCGCTTCGTTCGCAGAAACCATGTAGTACAGCTCGGAAGGCTGAGTCGGGGTGCTGCCCGTGAAGGCGATTTCACCTTTGCGGCCCACGAAGACATCCAGCCAGAACGACCAAGAAGGGCAGATATCGCCGAGCGAAAGTTTTTTTGCGCTGCCAGTGAGAGGCTGCAGCCACATGGATGTCAGAGTGCCTTCATGTCCGCCGACTAGCAGCGAATTGCCGTCTGGCATCCAGATCACGCGGAAAAGATCGTGGTCGATGGACCGGGTAGTGTCCGAACCGTCGCCGCCGGTGGTCTGGGTCACATAGATTTCATTTTCATTGTTGGGATCGCCGTCGCGCGGATACCAATAAGCCACGCGGGAACCATCTGGAGAAAACAGGCCGAAGCTCTCGAGCTTTTCGTGCGAGGTGAGCTTTCGAATCTCTCCGCTTTCCACGTTGAGCACTTGTAGCGTCGTTAGGTCGGCATCGCCCTGGTGAGGATGCTCCTGGCGAGTGAACAACAGCCATTTTCCGTCGGGCGACCAGGAAATCGGGGACGCCGGCGAACTGGGCGGCGCGCTCTTGGGCAGGCTCCAGGCACCGGAGGTCATTCGCTTTGCCTTTCCGCCTTCCGCGGCGATCAGCCAGATGTGGGAGGGGAGCGCCGCTTCCGTCGCCAAATAATCGTTGTCGCCGACTTCGAAAGCGTCGTGATGTTTTTCAATTTCCTTTTTGTTCTCAGGCTCATCGGAAGAGACGTAGGCGATCTCTTGTCCGCTGGGCCGCCACGCAAACTGTTCGATACCGTTCGGCGCGTCGGTGATCTTGCGGGCTTCGCCGCCGTTCATGGAAAGAACAAAAACTTGCGGTCTGGCATCTTTGCCGGTTCCATCAACGCCGACAAAGGCCAGGCGGTCGCCGCTTGGTGACCAGCGCGGTGTGCCAACGCTCTTGCGTTCGTAGGTCAGGGGGTGTTGCGTTCCCGTGGCGATATCAATGAGCACGAGCTGGCGGTCGCTGCGGTCCTGCTCGAGATTTGGGCGAGAGACCACGAATACTATGGTTTTGCCGTCTGGAGAGATTTGCGGATCGGAAACAGAGGTGATCTTCGCGTAGTCGTTTAGCTCGAGGTGGCGCGTTTGCGCGACGGCGGGGCGGCTTGCGAAGAAGGCTGCAAACAATAGAAAGAAAAAGAGGATACGAGAAGAAGAAAAAAGGCGGGCGTGTGGATTCGTCATCATCGCTGAGCTGCTCCTTGATGAAAAATGTCGCCAGAATTCGGCAAATGTAGCGCTTGTGGCAAGCGTATGCTGCCACGCCCTCGGAATGGCCGTCAATCGGAATGCCGAAAGGAATCCGGAAACATTTTGATAGCGCTGGCGTCTAAGAGGGAGCTGTTCCTGTTGACATTCGACAGGAAGGAGCATATTTTCCTGTTGTTTATCTAAAGGAGAAAACATGGCTCCTCCGCGCGGGGAAGTTCTGCAAGGCACGCTGGACCTGATCGTTCTGCAAACCCTGCATGCCATGGGTCCGCTGCACGGTTATGGCATTGCCCAGCGCGTCAAACAGGTTTCCGAGGATTTGCTCAGTCTGAATCAGGGGACGCTCTATCCCGCGCTTCTGCGCCTCGAGCAGCGCGGGTGGATTTCTTCCAAATGGGGCGCCTCTGAAAATAATCGCAAAGCAAAGTATTACTCGTTGACGCGCACCGGACGCAAGCAGTTGCTCGCGGAGACCGCTAGTTGGGAACGCATGACGGCGCTCATGACGCGCTTGCTTGGCGGTACGGAAGGTGCTTGAGATGGAACGACTGCGCATTTTCGCTGCGCGGGTGCAAGGTTTCTTCGGCAAACGAAATGCCGAAGGCGAACTCGACGCCGAAGTCCGTGCGCATCTGGAGATGCTTACCGAAGAAAATCTTCGCCGCGGCATGAGTCCAACGGAAGCACGCTATACGGCCCGGCGTGAATTCGGTGGCATCGAGCAAACCAAACAACTTCATCGCCAGCAACGTGGCCTGCCGTTGCTGGACGGTCTCATGCAGGATCTCCGTTTTGCGGTCCGCTCGCTGGGCAAAAGGCCGGGACTTACTTTTGTCGCGATCTTCACGCTCGCAATAGGGATCGGCGCGAACACCGCCATCTTCACCGCCGTTCATTCCGTGCTGCTGCAAAGTTTGCCTTTTCCCAAGGCGGACCGCCTCGCCATCGTCTGGTCAACGCTCGGGAATGAGGGGCGCGCTCCTGCGTCTGGGCCGGAACTTGCCACGCTCCGACAGCGCAGCCGTTTGTTCGAGGACTTGGGAGCTATCTGGGCGCAGAGCGGAGCGTTGACCGACGAAGGTGAACCCGAGCAGGTAAGGCTCGGCATGGTGACGGCAAACTTTCTCGGCATTCTGGGCACGAATCCGCGGTTGGGACGTTTTTTCGAACCGGGCGAGCAGGGACCCGGCTCGGCTCGCGTGATGATTGTGAGCGACGGTTTGTGGCGCCGACGCTTCGGCGCTGATCCTCGCTGGATCGGCCGGAACGTTCGGCTCAACGGCCAATCCGTGACCATCGTTGGAGTGATGCCGCCGGGCTTTAGAATTATTTTTCCTGAGGGCTCAAGTGTCCCGCCGGAGATGGACGCGTATGTGCCTTTCCGCTCCGATCTGGCCAGCGATCCAGCGGATCAAAGTTATTTGCGCGTGATCGGCCGTCTGCGAAGTGGCGTGACGATTCCGCAGGCGCAGCAGGAAATGGACACACTTGCCGCGCAGATTCGCGCCGAATACAGTACGTTCGCTGATCCTCCGCTGACTTTGCAGGTCGTTCCACTTCAGGGCGACGTGGTTCGAAACATACGGCCAGCGCTTCTCGCGTTATTCGGCGGGGCCGGACTGGTCCTTCTGATCGCGTGCGTGAATGTCGCAAACCTTCTACTGGTGCGCGCGAATGAACGCACTCTCGAAATGGCGCTGCGAACGGCCATGGGTGCCGAGCGCGGACGTTTGATACGGCAGCTGCTTACGGAAAGCTTGTTGCTGTCCTTCTGCGGCGCGGTGGCGGCGATCGGTCTGGGTTGGTGGGCCCTGAAACTGATCCTTGCGATGCAGCCGAAAGAGATGGAGCGCTTCTCGGCCATCCAAATGGATCCGCTAGTGTTCCTGTTTACATTTGCTTTGGCAATCGCTACTGGGTTGGCGTTTGGGCTGGTTCCGGCTTTTGGCACGGGGAAAGTGGATCTTGCACGCACGCTGAAGGAAACGCGGCAAGCGGGCACGCGCTCCGGGCGGCGCCATCGGAATCTGTTGGTGATTTCCGAGGTGGCGCTCGGTTTTGTTCTCTTAATCGGGGCGGGCTTGATGCTCCGAACGTTTGCGAGACTCCTCCAGGTAAATCCCGGATTTGATTCCGCCAATGTTCTGACCTTTCACGTTTCCGTGGCTTCGATCAATTACGAAAACCCGGCGGCCACCGTCGAATTCTTTCGAAAGCTCAAAGAGAATCTTTCGCGCGTACCGGGCGTCGAATCCGCAGGAGTCATATCGCATCTCCCGTTCGACGACACACTTCCCAATTGGTACAGCTTTTACTGGCGCAAAGGCGCTCCGAAGGATGAACAGAATACGACCATGGCGGATTACCGCTCGTGCCTTCCCGGGTACTTCAAGAGCATGGGAGTAACTTTTCTGTCCGGGCGCGATTTCGACGAGCACGACTTGCAGGAGAATCTCCGTTTTGCGCTCATTGACGACGCGGTGGCGCAGCAGACTTGGCCAGGGCAGGATGCGGTCGGAAAAGAACTCGACATTGAAAATGGAAACTTTGTCCGCGACACTGCGCAAGTCATCGGTGTCGTAAGACATCTCCAATATCACACGCTTACCGATCCGGTGCGAGGCCAAATTTACCTGCTCTACCCGAATGCGGTGCGGGCGCATATGGCCGTAACTCTTAAATCGAAAATGAGTTCACAAGCGCTTCTCCCTCTGGTTCGCCAGCAAGTTGCGGCGCTGGATAAGGACACGCCCATCTATCACGTCGCGCCTATGACGGAATACGTGGAATCGGCCCGAAAGCAAGCGCGCTTCGTAACTTTGCTTGCGGGAATCATGGCGGGGATCGCGTTGTCGCTCGCGTGCATCGGCATCTACGCAGTGACAATGTATTCCGGCTTGCAGCGGATGCACGAGATTGGAGTACGAGCGGCGCTGGGCGCCAGGCCGCTGCAACTCTTCGCGCTGGTCATGCGGCAGAGCATGTTGCCTGTTGTGCTGGGGATTTCAATTGGATTCGTTCTGTCTCTGATGCTGACACCATTTCTTTCCAGCTTGCTGTTTGGTGTGCGGCCGACAGATCTTGCGACATTCGGGGCGGGCGCGCTGCTTCTTTCCGCTTCCGCTCTAGTTGCTTGTTTACTGCCAGCGCGGCGTGCCACACGCGTCGATCCCACAGTGGCGCTGCGCTACGAGTAAAGCCGAACACTGAGCGAGTAAAGGAGGTCGCGATGCAAGGATGGCGAGTCGTAGCGAACCGGATTCGTGGACTCTTTGCGAAACGCAAGACCGAAATAGAATTGGACGCTGAGTTGCGCGCGCATCTGGAGATGCTCACGGAGGAAAACATTCGCCGCGGGATGAGCCATGAAGAAGCGCGGCATGCTGCGCGACGCGAGTTCGGTGGGGTTGAACAAACCAAGGAACAGTACCGAGAACAGCGCAGCGTCCAGTTTCTTGACGCCCTGCTGCAAGACGTGCGATTCGCTCTCCGCAGTCTGGTGCAACGCCCGGGATTCGCGGTCGTCGCGATCCTCACTCTTGCCCTGGGGATCGGCTCTACCACTGCGGTTTTCAGCGTGGTCGACCGCATTCTCTTCCGCAGCCTCCCATACCCCCATGATGAGCGCCTCGTCAGCTTTGGCGACAAGGCGCCTTTCGAAGCGAATGAATTCGTACTCGGTCCGGATTACGTGGACTGGAAGAAAGCGCAAACTCCGTTCGAATCCGTAACTTCATTTGTTCCCGGCGGCGCGGATTGCGATCTCACTGAGCAGAATCCCGTCCGCTTGAAGTGTGCTCTCGTCGAATCTACATTCCTGCCGACGTTTGGAATTCAGCCTTTCCTCGGCCGCAATTTCTCCAGCGACGAAGACCGGCCCAACGCGCCGCGCGTTGCGCTCATCACTTACGGCCTGTGGCGCTCCCGTTTTGCCAGCGACCGCAATCTTCCCGGGCGAGCGATTTCGCTCGACGGGCGGCCCACTATTGTTGTTGGTGTTCTCCCGCCGCAATTTGAAATGCCGAGTCTCGGTCGCGACGACATTCTCGTTCCTGCGGCTCTTGATGGATCCACCGACCGCGGGCCCAACGCCCGGCAGATTATCTTGCGAGCATTCGCGCGGCTCAAACCCGGCGTTTCCATCCAGCAAGCCGCGGCCGCAATGGAGCCGCTCTTCCAGCAGTCGCTCAACTACGTTCCGCCGCAGTTCCGTCGCGAGGTCTCGTTCCGCGTGCGCTCTCTTCGGGACCGGCAGATACAAGATGCGCGCGTCGCCTCATGGGTCCTTCTTGGCGCAGTCCTAGCCGTGCTACTCGTTGCGTGTACCAATGTTGCAAACCTGCTCCTCGCACGAGCGACGAGCCGAACGCGCGAGTTGGCCGTTCGCACTGCACTTGGGGCAACGCGTGGACGTCTGGCGCGTCAATCGCTCACGGAGAGTTTGCTGCTGGGAGTGTTGGGTGGACTCGCGGGTTGCTGGTTCGCTCAACTCTTGCTACGTCTTTTTGTTTCCATTGCCCCGGAGGGCATTCCGCGTCTAGAGCAAGCCACGATCGACGTCCGCGTGTTGCTGTTCGCGCTCGGCATTTCACTCGTGTCAGGCGTTCTCTTTGGACTAGCTTTGGCATTGCGCCGTCCGGCGCCGGAATTGCTCACCGGAAAAGAAAATCACGCGACGTCACGCGGCATGCTTCGCCAGGTCTTGGTCACCGTGCAGATTGCCGTGTCGCTGATTCTTCTAGCCGGCGCTGGATTGCTCCTGCGTAGTTTGTGGAAACTCGAAACCGTCCCGCTCGGCATGGACACGAAAAGCATTCTCACTGCAGGAATCGATCTTGTCGAATATCGCTACCCAGACTCCGCGAAACAGATAGGGTTTTTTGATCAGATCGAAGCCCGGCTAAAACAAATGCCCGGCGTCACTTTGCTGGCCTTGAGTGATACGCTACCGCCTTCGGGTGGCAGGCAAGCCACGTTCTTGTCCTCCATCGAAATTCCTGGACACACAAAGTTCAGCGCCGGCACCGGCGGGATGATTGGCTATCGTTTCGTAACTCCAGGGTATTTTCCGGCGCTGGGTGTGCCGATCCTGCGCGGCCGTGGATTTCGCGAAGAGGATCGCTCGCCTGCGGAAAGGCCCGTGATTCTTAGCGAAGCTCTCGCGAGAAAACTCTTCCCCAACGGAGAAGATCCCCTGGGCAAATCTTTTCGCTTTGGCTCGCAAAACGAGTGGCGCAACATCGTCGGCGTTGCGCGAGACGTAAAGAACAACGGCCTCGCCGACCCCGCCGCCCCAGAGTTTTATCTTCCATGGAAAAATGAACCCGCTGGCTATTACCGTTCCGCGCACATCATCGTCCAGAGTGCTGTTAATCCGCAGGCTACTGCCAAGTGGATCCGTTCGGAAACCGCGGCCATCGATCCGACAGTTCCCGTGACCATCGAGAGCATGACCACGAGAATTGGAAAGCTGGCGCAGCGGCCCCGCTTCACTGCGATCCTGCTCTCGTTATTTGCCGGAATGGGCGTGCTGCTCGCCGGCATCGGGATCTACGGAGTTGTCGGATTCCTCGTCGCGCAGCAAACCCGCGAAATCGGCATTCGAATCGCTCTCGGCGCCACTCCTCGCAGCGTTCTGACGATGGTGCTATTGAACATGGTGCGCTGGGCTGCTGCTGGTGCCGCACTCGGAATTCTGGGTGCATGGCTCTCCACACGTTTTCTGGAGTCGCTCCTTTTCGAGGTTCGCGCGCACGATCCGATCCTTCTCGCTTCGGCGCTGTTCGTGTTGCTCGCAGTGGCGTTTTTCGCAGCGTGGATTCCGGCGCGTCGCGCCATGCGCGTGGATCCCATGGTCGCCCTTCGCTACGAATAGAACGGAAAAGAAACTCTTGTCTCTCCGCTGCTCTTGCCGGTCGCGCGGCGTGTTAGAATCGCGAACCAATGAGCCGACTCTGCTCTTCCCGTTTCGAGCGAGCGGCGCGCCAGCTGGGCTGGACGCGCATCGCCGGCATTGACGAAGCCGGACGCGGCGCGCTGTTTGGTCCGGTGGTGGCCGCAGCGGTAATTCTCAATCCCAAGCGGCGCATTGTCGGCCTGGACGATTCGAAGAAACTCAGCGCTGAGCGCCGCGCGGAGCTTGCGCCGCGTATCCGCGAACACGCTCTTGCTTGGGCCGTTGCCGAAGTGGACGCGCAACGCATTGACGCCTGGAACATTTACCAAGCTTCACGACAGGCTATGACCGCTGCGCTGCAACAGCTTTCCATTTCTCCTGATTACCTGCTCATTGACGCTATGCAGCTCGACGTTTTGATCGAGCAGAAATCCCTGATCAAAGGCGACGCCCGATGCGTCTCCATCGCGGCCGCTTCGATCCTCGCGAAAACACATCGGGACGCATGTATGGAGGAGTGGGACGCTATTTATCCGCAGTACGGCCTGGCGCGCCACAAAGGTTATGGCACGGCTGATCATCTCGAAGCATTGCGGCAGCACGGACCCTCGCCCCTTCACCGCCACTCATTCGCGCCGGTGCGCGATTCCGCTTGCTGGGCCGCAGGCGCAACGCAGACTTCACTTCCCATTTTTTAGCGGGTCAGGATAATATCGCCGCCGGATTTTTGCTCGTTTGGACGGAATGTCATCGTGAATCATCGCGGGAGAAACAGAATGCGAGTCGTCAGTGGAATAACTTCAATCGCTCTGGTGTCCGTTGCCCTCGTTTTCGCTGCGGCCAAGTCCGCTACTCCCGATTCCCCACCAGTGCTGGCGGCGACGCCGCCGATGGGCTGGAACAGCTGGGACTCTTTTGGCGAATCCGTCAGCGAAGCCAATGTCCGCGCGAACGCCAAGTGGATGGCGGAACATCTGAAAAACTCCGGCTGGCAGTACGTCGTCGTGGATATGGGCTGGTACGTAACCAATCACTCCGCCGGTTCGAACGCCGAGAACGCGCAATTCAGTCTCGATTCCTTCGGGCGGTTCAGGCCCGCCGTGAACAGTATTCCTTCGGCGGCGCAAGATGCGGGCTTCAAGCCGCTGGCAGACTACATTCATTCACTGGGCCTGAAATTCGGCATCCATATCTTGCGCGGCATTCCCAAGGAAGCGGTTCGAAAGAATCTGCCGATCGCCGGAACTTCCTTTCACGCGGCCGATGCCGCGAACACCTCCGACACTTGTCCGTGGAATCCTTTCAATTACGGTTTGGACGCCAGCAAGCCCGCGGCGCAAGCCTATTACGACTCGATTGCCCAGCAGTACGCCGGCTGGGGCGTGGACTTCCTGAAGGTTGATTGCATCGCGGACCATCCTTACAAAGGGGATGAGATTCGAATGCTCAGCAGTGCGCTCGGCAAATCCGGCAGGCCGATTGTCCTGAGCCTTTCGCCGGGCCCCGCCGCATTGGACAAAGCGGAAGAGCTGAGCAAGTACGCGCAGATGTGGCGCATTTCCGATGACGTCTGGGATCTCTGGCACAGCGACAAACAATTTCCATCGGGCATCGAAAACCAGTTTGCGCGCGCCGCGAAGTGGGCGCCCATTTCCGGGCCTGGTCACTGGCCCGACGCGGACATGCTTCCTCTCGGCCGCTTGGAGCCGGTCGCCGGGTGGGAGAATCCGCGCGCAACCCGGCTAACTCACGACGAGCAGCGTACGCAGCTTACGTTGTGGTCGATTTTTCGCTCACCGCTGATGATGGGCGGCAATCTGACTCTTTGCGACGAATGGACCACGACGCTGCTGACCAATCCGGAAGTGCTCGCGGTGGACCAGCACTCGACGGGCAATCATGCCGTGGTCTCGGCGGAAAAAACCGCGCTGTGGGTCGCGCGTCCCGCATCAGGTGATGGGTATTATGTCGCGGTATTCAATCTCTACAGCGCTCCGCAGACATTGAAGTATTCGTGGAAAGAAGCTGGACTACCGGAAGCGAAATATCACGTACGCGATCTCTGGGAGCACAAAGATCTTGCTCCTATGGAAATACTCACCGTCACGCTTCGGCCGCATGCATCGGCGCTTTATAAAGTTTCGAATCCCTGATTACAGCGCGCCCGCTTTTTTCAGTTGTTCTTTCATTCCCGCCATGCTCTGGCGCGAAGATTCTTCCGGGGAGCCCGCGCCTCTCCAGTGCGTCTCGAGGCTCATGGTTCCTGCGTACCCAGCTTGCGCCAGGGCTCGGAACTGGCCTACGAAATCAATGATGCCCCGCCCCATCGCCGCCCATTCGAACGTTCCGTCCGCTTTGCGCACCACGTCTTTGCAATGCATGTGCCCGATGCGTTCCTTGGGAATCGGCTCGAACCCATCGGGAAAAGCGATTTCGCCGCGATACGCAGCATTGCCAGGATCCCAGTTCAGTTTCAGGTTTTGCGACTGCACGGCCTTCAAGGTGCGCGCCGCTTCTATGCCAGTCGCGGTGTTACAGGCGAATTCATTCTCGAGAAGAAGAGTGATGTTCTTTCCGGCAACCTGAGCGGCAGTATCGCGGAGTTTGGCATCCATCGCGTCCCGGAAAGGCTTCGGATCCTCCAGCCTCCAGAAATCGAAGCAACGCACACGGTCCGTCCCCAGCGCCTTGGCGGCTGC
Organism: Candidatus Acidiferrum sp.; assembly: GCA_041482215.1. Classification (GTDB taxonomy): domain Bacteria; phylum Acidobacteriota; class Terriglobia; order Acidiferrales; family UBA7541; genus Acidiferrum. Next base: position 16,439 of record JBGPDI010000058.1, read on the forward strand.
GATGGAGCGCTCCAGCACCTCTTCTTGCTGCGCGAATGTGTAGTCCGCGCCGAACTGCGGTGTTTTCGGGCTGTATTTCGAAACGGGGGCCCCTGGCCAGTCCGTCTTGAACAGAGGACTGGCAATATCGGTCACCTGAAGCCCGAATTTCCGGAGCAAACGCTTTACTTCGGCGGCTTCCTTTTCGTCCAGGTTAATGATGTTCTTGTTCCACATGCCCCGGAGCTCGACGTAACCCAAGCCAAACTCCTTGGAAGCCACTTCCAGGGCATGTCCGAAGTCCTGGCTGATCTCATCGGTGATAATTGAAAGCTTGAAGCGGCTGTTCATGGCTGGTAAGGGTGAAGCGCTACCGCCAGACTGCCAGAAAAGTGAAGTGGCAGCCACTCCTCCGAGGCCCACGAGAAAATTGCGACGCGATTCGAACGGATGCATGGAATGTTCACTCCCTTGCCGAGCACAGTATTTAATCCGAGATGGTACCACCATCTTTCGAAAGGTCCGCCTTTGCCGGCCTGAAACACATGAGATTCAGAGGGAAAAGAGTTTCCCGTCTATTCGCCTGGTCTTCGCCGGTAAGTTTCCACACTAGTCAGGGGATAACTGCCTGCTCACACTGGATTCTGCGTACGTTGACTTGGCTTTTTCCCCCCTGTTAGCGTAACGAGGTAGCGTTACGAGCCGTTCCGCTACCGTGGCAACTTGAGGAGAACGTGCGGGGCAGACTCCGAAGGGGAGATTTGTCCCTGTTTGCGCATGGCCTATAACAAGAGCAAAAACGTTGAAGCCGCACAGAAGCTGCTGAACCAGGGCAAGGTCGCCCAGGCCATAGCGGAATACCAGAATATTTTGAAGTACGAGCCGCGCGATCAGGTCACGCTGATGACCATCGGCGAGCTATACATCCGGCAAGGCGAAACGTTTCAGGCTATCGACTATTTCGAACGCCTCGCGCAGATTTTTGTCGGCGACGGTTTCCTTACCAAAGCAATCGCGGTTTACAAACGCATCGCCAAGCTCGCTCCCGAAGAGATTCGTCCACTGGAAAAGCTTGCTGACCTCTACGTGCAGCAAGGAGTGATGAGCGAGGCGCGGCCGCTGTTCCTGCAACTAGCTGAAATACACCTCAAGAACAATCGCCAGCCCGAAGCTGTCGGTCTGCTGAAGAAACTCTTGCAGGCGGAACCCGACAATCTTCGCATCCAGATCCGACTGGCTGATTTGTACCAGGCCATGGGGCAGACGCGCGAGGCAATCGAGGCTTACGTTTCCGCTTCCCAGCGCGCACTTGCGCGTGGTGATCAGGCGGAAAGCGAAAAGCTTGCGGACAAAGCCCTGAAACTCGAACCCAGCAACCTGGCCGCCGCCATCGTGAAAGCGCGGTCTTATTCTTCGCAGGGCAACATCCCCAAAGCAGTGCAAGTTCTGGAGCAGGTGCCCGATCTTGAAAAGGGCGGCGAACAGACCGAGCTACTTCTCGATCTTTATCTCAAGAATTCCGACTGGGACCAGGCATCGAATCTCGCGAATCGCGTATTCGAAGCCGACGCGAAAAATTTTGGGCCGATGCAAAAAGTCATCGAGGCGCTTCTGCAATCCGGGAACGGCGAAAAGGCCATGGCCATCCTGGAGAAGTCGCGCCTGCCCATGATCGATGCCGGAGAGCATGAGGTCGTCGGGAAATTACTCAATGAACTTGCTGCCAGCATGCCTGGCAGTGTCGAACCGCTGGAATGGCTCGTGGAACTCTACGGCCGCACCAGTGATTCCTTCCGCTTGCCCGACGCGCTGGCGCATCTGGGAGACGCCCTGGTTGCTGATCAGCAGTACGATCGCGCAAAGAAGACATTCGAACAACTTTTAGACCGCGAACCGGAAAGCGAATCCGCCAAGAAAAAACTCAATCACCTGCTCCGCAAAATGGGCCTTCTCGATCCGGGAGAAGTCGAAGAAGAGACTGCCGAGGAGACGATGCAGGCGGCGGAGCTTCCGGAACCACACGCTCCCAAGCTACGCCCCGATGCACCAGAATCCGCTACTGAAACGCAAGCCAAGTCGGCCGTCGTCTCGAATGAGCCCGTTCTCGACGAAGAAACACAAAAATTTATCGCGCAGTCGCTCACGGACGTGGACCTGTTCGCCAGCTACGGCCTCACGCAGAAGGCGATTGGACTGCTCGAAGCCATCCTGCGCCGCGCACCCCGCCATACTCCGACACTCGAAAAACTGCTCGACTTCGTGCTTGGTGCCGGCGACGACCGCCGCACTGCCGAACTCGCCGCGCAACTGGAACAAATTCACCGCGAGACCGGTGACGCGCGAAGTTCGGAACGCTTCGGTGAATTGCGCCGCCGCTTCCAGCGCGCCGCTGGATTGACGGACGAAGAATTGATGGGCACCGCTCCGGCTGCAGAATCCGCGGCACCAGCCGAAGTTGCTGAACCCGAGCCGGTGGATGCTGCCATACCGGAAATTGCCGCGGAGCCTGCTCATGCTGAAATCGCAGCGGTTCCCGCGCCTCCTCCTGTGGAAGAAGTGCTGCCAGTGCCCGTTGAAGTGAGCGAAGCTCCCGTCGAGTCCGTTGTGCAGGAAGTGGATTTGTCCGACGAATGGTCGACCCTTCTCGAAGGTTCGGGCCATGATGAGGCTCCCGTTGACGCGCCTCCGCCTGCCCCGGCCAAGCCTGCGGCCCCGCCCGCTGCTCACCATGAACCGGGAGACGTGGAAGAGTTTCAGATTGGCGAAGAACTTCCGATCGCCGCACCGGAAGATGTTCCGGTTGCCGCCGCGTTCGAAACAGCCGAAGTCCCTCCCATTCCGCTCGAGCCGGAGCCTGTCGTCGAAAAATCGGCAAGAGCACCAGAAGCCGCCAAGCCGAAGGAAGTTCCGGCAGCCAAAGCTCCGCCGAAGCCTCCCCAGACGAGCGAGCCCGAATTCGAATTGGAACAAGAATACGAACTCGTGCTGGACGCGGAACCACTCGTCCCTGCTTACGATCAGAAACCGCCGGAAACTCCGACAGCGCCTCGCGAACCGGAGCCCGTCGCGCAGAACGCTGGGCCTGCGCCACCCACAGGTAGCGGTTTTGCTTCCGATCAGTTTCTGGCTGACCTTGCCAGCGAAATCGATCAGCTCGGTATCGGAGGACTTGCACCGGGATTTTCTGGAAATATGCCGGGCGCGCAACCTCCGGCAGCAGCAAAGCCCGCCGCACCCCCGGCACCGTCTGGCGAGTCCGGCCCGCTTAAGGAAGTTTTCGACGAATTCCGCGCCGAACTCGGTGAAATGGGCGCGGAGGATGAAGATCTCGAAACACATTACAATCTGGGAATCGCTTTCCGCGAGATGGGGCTTCTCGAAGAAGCCATCAGCGAATTCCAAAAAGTTGCCAAAGCCACCGACCACGGCCGCGCCTTCCGCTACACCATGCAGTGCTGCACGTTGCTAGGCCTGGCTTTCATGGAAAAGGGCCAGCCGTCCATCGCCGCGATCTGGTACGAGCGCGCTTTGCAGACTCCCGGGAATGACCCGGAAAGCGTGCTCGCCTTGCGGTATGATTTGGGCGTAGCTCAGGAATCGGCGGGGGAGCCTGAAGCGGCGCTGAAGAGTTTCTCGCAAGTTTATGCGATGAATATCGACTACCGTGGCGTAGCCGACCGAATCGCTGCCCTTCAAAAGCCCGCCCGCAAATCCTGATGCTTTCCTGACAGGACGGGGTTCCACTCATCCATGAACCGGGTTTATCGCGCACTTCTGGTCGTGCTGGCGTTCGAAATGGGCGCCATGCTTCTTTATCTGCCATGGTCCGGATATTGGGAACAAAACTTTTTTCTCGGCCACTTTCCTTCGCTCATTCCCATCGTGCTTCATCCTTCGTTTCGCGGCGCAGTCAGCGGCGTCGGCGTTTTGGATATCCTTCTGGCAATCGGTTGGATCGGTTCGCGCTCTGGGCCTGAACGTGTCCCGCCTCAATAAATCATCCTGCGGCGGGCTGCTCTGTTACGTGACGGATCGCCGCAGCCTTTGCGGAATCGAATCTGCTGAACAGCGCGAAACTCTCCTTCGCAAAATCGCAGCCGCTTCGGCTGCCGGCGTGGATTGGATTCAGATTCGCGAAAAGGACCTCCCGGGAAAAGACTGCGCTTCGCTTACGTTTGAGGCGCTGCAACACACTGCAAAATCGGCAGCAAACAAGACTGCTCCAGCGCGCATGCTCGTCAACGATCGGCTGGACGTTGCGCTTTCCCAGAAAGCCGGAGGCGTCCATCTTGGCGAAAACAGTTTGCCGCTGGTGGAAGCAAAGCGGCTAGTGGATGCTCGCGGCGAATCTCATGATTTCCTCATTGGTGTTTCCTGTCACTCGCTGGAAGCTGCACGAGCGGCCGCGGCGGGTGGCGTGGATTATATTTTTTTTGGCCCCGTTTTCGCCACGCCTTCGAAGGCGGCGTTCGGCGCGCCTCAGGGGCTTGAACGGCTCGCCGAAGTTTGCGGCGCCATCTCCGTTCCCGTGCTGGCCATTGGCGGAATCACCGTGTCGAATGCCTGCTCATGTCTTGCTGCAGGCGCGTCGGGGATCGCAGCCATTCGCCTTTTTCAGGACACTCCCGACATTTCCGCCATTGTTCATTCGCTGAAAAGTCTGACGCGCTGATCATCGCTCCATCAGACGGCGAAGCAGCCGGATTTGTCCGGAGTGATAAATGTCGTGGAACGCCATACCGTACATCTGGTGCACTTCTTTCGCGCCTCGCGGAGTGCGCAGCACTTTGGCCACGGTGGAGCACAAGGCGCGGTGTTCCCGTTCGAGTAACTTCTTGTCCGCGATCCACGCCGCCTCGTTCGACTTCCCTTTTTCTGGTCTGGCAAAAAAATTGCTGCCCTTCAGCGCGAAGGAGCCGCACTTCCCGCCTTCGAGTCTCCGCCGCACGGCATATTTCCAGTACGCCGCGTGCAGCGTCACCTCCCAAATGTTGTGCCGCCCCGGTGCCGGACGCCACGCGGCCTGCTTGGCCGTCACGCCCTTGAGGGATTGCTTGAGGTTTGGTCCATGCCAGGTCTTTTTCTCATAGCCTTCATCGAGTAGCGCGAGCACCAGTTTTGTGGAATCCACGGCAGCCTCCTCATGGGGACGTCAGCCAGCGAAACAAACAGGCAGAGGATGGCGCGACCGTTTGACCGTGTCAACGCACGCGGCAAAAAGTTTGTATCAACAAACGGTCTGGCGCTTCGGAATCTCCCGCATCGAGGCCGTGACGGAAGATTACTAGTTCGCGGGCTTTGCCGCATCATTCAAGATCATCGCCAGACGCACGCCGGCTTCCGCAAGGCTCGTCTCTACAGCCTTGGCGGCGTTGCTTTGATAAACTTCGCCGACCGCGAGGTGCTTGTCGAACATGCGCTTTCCGATGTGATTGTCGTCGGCGCAGCTTTTCGGTTTCATGTCCGGTTCGATGCCGATTTTTTCCGTGAAAGCATCGTAAACCGACTTCTCCCCTCGCTGGTGGCTCTCCCAGGCCCAGTTGTCCACGTGGATGCCCGCAGCTTCCCAGGTGCCGCTCTCTGCATGAAACTTCTCTTCCAGTTCGTTGGCGTATCGCAGCGGATTGGAAACTTCCATGTCGCGTTCCAAAATCTCCGTATCCCATACCTGATGAAGATTGGGCGAATAATCTTCCCGTTCTGGATGGGAAGCGTTGGCGAGCGGTTCATGGCGAAAGAATTTTACTGCCACGCAATTTCCGCCGTTGTCGGCATTGGTAATGGCGTGCAGCGGCTGATGCATATCGCCGACGAGGTGGATGATGTAGCGTAGCGCTTCGGCGCGTTTCAGGGGATCGGCGGATTTATCTTTCAAGATGGCGCGCTGCTCCTCAATCGTCCGCGTTACGCATCCTTCGGCGCCGCAGTATTCGCTTAGCTCACCTTTCTGCTTGCCGCGTGGAATATCGATGTAATGCCAGGGACCGTTCTTGCGCTCGTTACGCACATCATCCGGCCATGTGGAGGCATCCACCATCAGGTCCGTGGTGGCATTGCCGCACCAGCGCTTCAGCTTCGGATCGATCGGGTTTTCGCCAAGAAGTTTTTGGACCAATTGCCGCGCTTCGGGCGTCAGGTGATTCTCCGCAATCAGGGCCACGGTCTGATGCCCTTTGCACCCCCAGGCGTTAGCAGAAGGAGTAGCGTACGTCATAAGCGCCAGAGTGCCCGCAAGGAAGAGTATCTTGTGGTTCATCGATTTAGCCTCGATTGGATTTGCCGCAGTAGAGTGACACATCACAGAAGAGGTAGGACGTTCTGCGTACACTCCGTGGTTTCAGGCGCTCAGCCAACGGCCGACCGGTTTCCACGATTCGGTGTGATCGCAAATCACTCTCAGCGCAGCCGTGAGCGGAATAGCCAGCAGCAATCCCATGCCGCCCCACACCCAGCCCCAGAAGAGCAGCGCGATGGTGATGGCCACGGCATTCAAACGCACCCGGCGGCCCACCAGCTGCGGCGCGACAAAATTGATCGCCAGAACATGGATACCTGTCAGCGTCGCCGCGATGAAGGCGAACTGTCCAAAGGTTCTCCACTTCGCCAGCGCAATGATGAAGGCCGGCAGCCAGGCCAACACCGCTCCGATGTACGGGACCATGTTCAAGAGCCCTGACGCAATTCCTGTAAGGATGGGATATTCCATTCCAATGACCCAGAAAAACAGGCTGCTCGCCGCGATGACGATCATCGTCACGATGCTCATTCCCGCTAGATAATCGCGCAGGACGTCGCGCAAATCTTCCAGCGTTTCTTTTACTTGCGTGCGCCGCGAGGCGGGAAAAAGCTGCAGCGTGCCGTGCCAGACTTCGCGCTTCTCTGCCAGCATGAAAAAAACCAGGAAGGGCATGAACGTGATTTCCAGAAACAGGGCGTACAGGGAACCAACGCCGCGGAAGATAAGCGTGCGAACGATGCCAGGGTCCGTTCGCACCGCCGGTGCGGACGACACGACTTGCCCTGGCGCAATCTGCGAAACCTGGCCCTCGATTCCTCGGATTTTCCCGTCCACCGCGCCTGCCACCTGCCGCAACACGCCGCTGTATTTTGGCCAGTTCTCGGCGAAGTCCGCCGTACGCGTCCATAATCCGTAGCCCACCGCGACCAATACGGCGATTAGGATCAACACCATCATCATCGCTCCCAACGTTCGTGGGAGCCCGAATCTTTCCAGAAATTCCACGGCCGGATCCAGAAAGTACGCCAACAAAATCGAAAGAAGCAATGTGATCACTACGCCGGCGGCGTAGTAGAAGAACAGCAGAATGATCGCAGCAGCGAGCACACGCATGCTGAAGTTTGAACTGGTGAAGCGAACGACTGATGGCGGCGTTTGCGTGACGGACACGTGCGGCTCCGGTGCTCCACGGTAACACACTCTCGCAAGACCTTTGCAGAGTCGTGACGCTTTGTTTCGATTTAACAAATCCGGCGATTTGTCTAACGAGGTTTCCGATTTGCCGGTTGTGCTAAAGACATGCGCGGAACCGTGCCGCAAAGCCGCGGTTTTTTGATGTGTTAAGCTATTCTAAGGTCATCCACAGAAACGTCGGCCCGGACGGGCCTGCTTCACACTTTGGAGAGACAGGCTTCCTCCCATGGCTAAAGAGCTGTTCGGAACCGACGGGATTCGCGGAGTCCCCGGCACGCCGCCGCTGGACGACACCACTCTCTATGCCACTGGGCGCTCCCTCGGCGCTTATCTCAAGCGCGAACACGGTGCAGCTCATGTGCTCATTGGCATGGACACTCGTGAATCGGGCCCGCACATTGCTTCGCTGCTGGCCGCGGGGCTAGCGCAGGCTGGCGCAAGCGTGGCCTTTGCTGGAGTGATCACCACGCCAGGCGTCGCGTGCCTCGTTCGCCAAAATGATTTTCAGGCGGGCGTGGTCATTTCTGCTTCGCACAATCCTTTTCAAGACAATGGCGTGAAACTGTTTTCGCACGCGGGGATGAAATTTCCAGATGCCGCTGAGGAAGCGCTCGAGCAGGATATTTTTAAACATCGCGCGGAAGCCGTTCCAAAAACTTTCCCGAAACTTGTCGCCGACGAATCTCTCGACGCCGAATATCTCGCTTTTCTGCACAAGCGGTTCATTCCTGGCGCGAAGTTGAGCGGTTTCCGCATTGTTCTCGACTGCGCCAATGGAGCGGCATACAAACTTGGGCCAGAGCTTTTCCGTTCGCTTGGGGCTGACGTTGTCGCCATGGGGGTGTCACCCGACGGCCGTAACATCAATGCGGGCTGCGGCTCGCTGCACCTGGAAGGCTTGCAGAAACGGGTGATCGCGGAAAAAGCGCGGCTGGGTGTGGCTTTTGATGGCGATGCGGACCGCGCGCTCTTCGTCTGCGAGAGCGGAAAGATTGTGAATGGCGACGGAGTGCTTCTGGCGGCGGCGCGATTCCTGAAATCGCAGAACAAACTCATAGGCGACCGTGTTGTGGCTACCTCCATGTCCAACCTGGGCCTCGAACGCATTCTCGCCAGCGAGAATATTGCGCTTGCACGCGCCGCCGTCGGCGATCGCTACGTTCTCGAAGAAATGCTACGCAGCGGAAACGTTCTGGGCGGCGAACAGTCTGGCCACATTATTTTTCTGGACGACAGCCCGGCTGGCGATGGTTTGCTCACTGCAGCAAAAATCGCCTCGCTCGTTTCCATGCACGGCAAGATCGAATCACTCATTGAAGGCCTCAAGGATTATCCGCAGCTGATCGTCAACGTGAAGGTGCGTTCGAAACCACCGCTGGGCACGCTGCCGGAAGTCTCCCGTGCCCTCGCCGAAGCGCAGTCCGCGCTCGGGGAAAATGGCCGCGTCGTGCTGCGTTACTCCGGCACCGAGCAGCTCGCCCGTGTCATGGTCGAAGCCGAACACGATGCCGATGTCCAGCGCTTCAGCCAGTCTCTCGCCAACGCTCTGCGCTCCTCCATCGGGGCCTGACTCCTTCTCTCTGCGTAACTCAACGCCCCTCGGCGCCTCTGCGTTATTTTTTCTCCTCCTCGATTTCCTCGACGAACCCCCTGCAAGAATTTCCGGCCGCCCCGTTCTAACCCTGAAGTAATTGGAGGCATTGCCATGGTAAACCATCTGCGATCTCTCGCCGTTCGTTTGCGTGAGATTTTTCCTGCCCAGCGCCGGCTCTTGCTGGCAGGTGGACTGCTGGCCGGCGTATTCCTGCTCTTCTTGTTGGCCACGAATCAGAACGTCTTGCCCGTGCATCCCAAAATTACTCCACCAACGCCTTATCGAGTGGGCCAGAACGCCGAAACCGCCTCCCCTGACGGCCTTCGAATGATGGGTATGGAAACAAAAGAGTCCGTTGCCGCTCTGTCAGCTCGCGTGCCAGCCAAAGTCTATTCCGGTGGACCGGTTGACTCCGCGGGATTCCTGGCCGAGCCGCGCATCGCCTATTCCGCCGAACTCTCCGTCGTAACCCGGGAGTTTGCTCATTCGCGTTCCAGCCTGGAAGAAATTCTCGACCGCCATCGCGGATACGTGGCCAAGCTGCGGCTTGTGGGCCAGCCGCAGGGCAGCGTCCTTTCCGCTACCCTGCGAGTACCTTCTTCGGAGTATCGAGCGGCTCTCACGGAGTTAAAAGCCGTCGGCTTTGTTGAACATGAGGAGGAAGCCGCCGATGAAATCACTCAGCAGCATGGCGACCTCGAAGCCCGCCTGGTGAACGCTCAGAACGAAGAGCAGCGCATTCAACGCTTGCTCCAGAATCGGGGCGAAAAGACCTACAACTACGGCTCACTTGAACGCCAAGTCGCCATGCTCCGCGCGGAAATCGAGCGAATCGAGTCGGAGCGTTCAGCCGCCAGCAGCCAGGTCGCCTTCGCAAACGTTTCATTTTCTCTGCGCGAAGAACGCACCACACCCGCCGAGACCGTGGGAGCGAAACTTCGCAGCGCCGCTGTCGGCGGATTGTCCGACGCGTTCGAAAGCATCTCCACCCTGCTGCTCTTCCTTGCCGCCCGCGGTCCGCTGCTGGCCCTGTGGACCGTGCTGATCTACCTTCCAGCGCGTTTCTTCTGGCGTCGATATCAACAGGCACAAGCGACGGCTTCTCCTCTAGGGAGTTGAATCGCTCAACATAGTCATCCGCAAATCGGCAGAGGAGATCCGTTAACGTTCACGAAAAAACTGAGACCTGAAATCTAGTTGAGGCTCTGCTCCGGACGGCGTTTTCGGATGTTGATGACCGCGTTGACTGAACTGGCGTGCTAATCGTCGGGCGTTTATCGAGCATTCATCGCCTGGCGACTCCATGAACGCTCCCAAAGAATGTAGGATGATGCCGCGATTCTGTGGGATTTTGTAGGCTGCGGCGCGTGGACGGCGAGCCTCCGTGGCAGGATTGATGCTAACTGCCGTGCTTTCAGCAAGCTCGACTAGGCCTAATGGAATCGCATTACGTGGCATCCGGTTTGCTCTCTATCTGTCAACTTACAAGATTGGCTTCCCGGGGTGGCCGGAACTGATCCTCGACTCAGTTACCGGTTTTGGGGCGTCAATTACGAAAAGGGGGCTTGCACCAGCCCCCTTTTTCATTTTCCAGCCTGAATCTCTCTTCCCGTCCAACTCGACATTTGCCCAGCGCGTTCATGTGCGTTTTAAAGCGTGTGTAGTGAGTGCTGGATCGCTGGTGGGAGAGCGCTTAACTGTTCGCAAAAAAATGAGCGGCCGCTGGGGGGAGCGGCCGCTCGGGCGTGGGATGGAGGGTACTGTAATCCGAAGTCAGTTTCGACGATCTGGCCGTTCTGCTGCGCTCGCGAGCAGCAAGACGACACACAGGAGCAAACAGGTCACTACCGTTGTAATACTCCAGAAAGCCCAAACCACTTCCGACTACTCCCGTAGTGTGCCTTCCGCCGAATTTCACGTCGATAGCTCAGCAGGTTCATTTTCTCCAGTACTAAACTCGGCCTCCCGGGCGCCTTTTTTGGTACCGTAGTACCTCTTGCTCCGCGCGGGCTTGAAGACTAGCGAAGTTCAGATATTGGACCCGTTAGACCTTTCGAATGACCTGTTCGAGAAGGGCCGTCAGCTCTCCCAATTGCTGTTGCTCTTTTTCGGAAAAAGACGATAGCGCTTTCGCTAGTGATTCCACCCGGCGCCGGCGGCCGGCCTGCAAAATCTTCGTGCCCTTGGCGCTCGCTTCCAGGCGCACCCGCCGCCCATCTTCTGTCTTTCCCCGGTGCACGAGGCCAGCGCGCACCAGGCCCGCGACGATACGGCTCATCGTAGGCGGGCGGACCTGCTCAGCCTCCGCAAGCTCGCCCAGCGATCGCGGGCCACCTCCCAGCACCAGCACGGAAAGTGCGGAGAGTTGCGCCGGGCCAATCCCACTTTCGCGGTCGCGGACGCGCAGCCGCCGCAACAAGTGAATGGCCGCGGAGTGCAGCCGGTCGGCGGTCTCGGAGGCCTTCCCACTGGCGAGATTTTTTGGCTTGACAACCTTCATGTATTTTAGTTAGCTATGCTAACTAATCTGCTCCCGGAGGTAAATCGAAAATGAGCGACACACCCGCAAGCCTTGGCATCACCAGCATCGGCCAAATCTCTATTAATGTGCACGACCTGCAGCGCGCCACCGCATTCTATCGTGACGTGCTCGGTCTGCCTCTGCTTTTCGCCGTGCCCAATCTCGCTTTCTTTGACTGCGCCGGAGTGCGCCTGATGCTCGGCAGCGCTGAGACAGCTGAGTTCGATCATCCCAGCTCCATACTTTACTTTCGCGTGCCGGATCTGAACGCCGCTTACCAGAAACTCGTAGAGCTGGGCGTTCAAATAGTCGCGCCGCCTCGCCTCATCGCACCTATGCCCACGTATGATCTCTGGATGGCCGCATTTCGCGATACCGAGGGCAACGTTCACCAATTGATGAGCGAAGTACCGCGCGCGAAATAAACTTCTCTTCGCGATAGACCGTCCCGCAACCCCGCCCTACAAGCCCCGCGCAGATTACGGTATCCTTCTACCTCCATGCATGACTTGAACTATTTTAGAGACCACCTCGATGTCTTTGCCGAAATGGCGAAGAACCGAGGCGCCGCGCTCGATCTGGACGCGTTTCGGGCGCTGGACAAAGAACGCCGCGAGCTGATCACCGCGACCGAGCAGCTCAAAGCGCAGCGCAACAAGGCCAGCGACGAGATCGCCCGCCTCAAGAAAGAAAAGCAGAACGCCGATGCGTTGATCGGTGAAATGAAGCAGGTCTCCGAGCGCATCAAACAATCCGACGAGCGTATCGCCGCACTGGACGCTACCCAGCGCGACCTTCTGCTTACCATTCCCAATATCCCCCATTCCTCTGTGCCCGTCGGTGCAAGCGCGGCTGATAACAAGGAAGTCCGTTGCTGGGGCGCCCCGCCAAAATTCGATTTCACGCCAAAACCTCACTGGGAAGTTGGTGAACGCGCCGGTATTCTCGACCTCGCTGTCGCCACAAAAATCACCGGCGCGCGGTTCGCCGTCTACAAAAGCTGGGGAGCTCGCCTGGAACGTGCCCTTGCGAATTTCTTCCTGGACGTTCACACGCGCGAGCATGGCTACACGGAAATCTTGCCGCCCTTCCTGGTGAACACCGCATCGCTCACCGGCTCAGGCCAATTGCCGAAATTCGCCGCTGACCTTTTCAAGATTCAGGACACCGACTTCTGGCTCACGCCCACTTCCGAGGTCGAGCTCCACAATCTGTACCGAGATGAAACTGTTCCCGAAGAAAAACTTCCTATCAACGTCACCGCCTGGACCGCTTGTTTCCGCTCCGAAGCCGGCGCCGCCGGAAAAGATACGCGCGGTATCCTTCGCCAGCACCAATTTCAGAAGGTTGAGCTCTTCAAGTTTACCCACCCGCAAAAAAGCTACGAAGAGCATGAAGCGCTGGTAGGAAATGCGGAGACTATTCTTCAGAAACTCGGCTTGCACTACCGCACCATGCTGCTTTGCACCGGCGACATGGGCTTCGCCTCTTCCAAAACGTACGACATCGAGGTCTGGCTGCCTGCCAGCAACGAATTTCGCGAGATCTCTTCTTGTTCGAATTGCGAAGCGTTTCAATCTCGCCGTGCCGGCATTCGCTTTAAACCCAAGGGCGGCGGCAAGAGTGATTTTGTCCACACTCTGAACGGTTCCGGCTTAGCCGTCGGCCGCACTTGGATCGCTGTTGTGGAAAATTATCAGCAGGCCGATGGCTCAATTTTGATCCCCGAGGTCCTTCGCCCATACATGGGCATCGAACGAATTCCGGCAGTGGGGTAGTCCCCTAGGGTGCTTCTATTAAAGAAAAATGCGCTTTAGGGTCGCTAGGGGCCGCGAGACGCTCATTTCCATGTAACTAAATGTAATTAAAAGACTTATTATGAATTTGGGGCGATTTCGCCCAAAGAGTAACCCAATTATTCGCCTCGCAACCCCTTGAAATCACACCTTTTCGTTTGACGGGCCCTTTTCGCCTTGCATACACTCCCC
>JBGPDI010000059.1:0-29860 GCA_041482215.1 Candidatus Acidiferrum sp.
CGTGATAGCAGCCCTCAAACTTCACGATGAAGTCGCGCTTGGTCACTCCGCGCGCCAATCGCACCGCGCTCATCGTCGCTTCCGTGCCGCTGGAAACAAAACGAATCTTCTCAATAAAAGGAATCGCCTGCGTAATCAGCGTGGCCAGTTCCAGTTCAAGTTCGGTTGTCACGCCAAAACTTGTGCCGCGGCGCGCCTGGTCCGCAATCGCGTCGCTGATAGCCGGATTTGCATGCCCCAGCATCATTGCCCCCCAGGAGCATACGAAGTCGAGCAGTTCGTTCCCATCCGCATCGTAGAGATATTGCCCGCTGCCGCGCTCGATGATCAGCGGCTCTCCGCCCACGGACCGAAACGCCCGCACAGGGCTGTTCACGCCGCCGACCAGCACCTTTTCGGCGCGTTCAAAAATCTCACGCGAACGTTTACGCTCGCGCCTCAATCGTGGTGGCGCTGTGCTCATATTTTCTCGATTAAATTATCACGCCTTCAGCCAGCGTGCGACATCCTTGGCATGGTAGGTCAGAATAATGTCCGCTCCGGCGCGCTGAATTCCCGTCAGGATTTCCAGCACGACCCGTTTCTCATCCAGCCAGCCCTTCTGCGCCGCTGCCTTCACCATCGCGTACTCGCCGCTCACGTTGTACGCACCGACGGGAACTTCAAACGCGTCACGCACTCTCCGAATAACATCCAGATACGCCAACGCGGGCTTGACCATCACCATGTCCGCGCCTTCCTCCAAGTCAAGCTCCACTTCCTTCAGTGCTTCTCGAACATTGGCAGGGTCCATCTGATAACTGCGCCGGTCGCCAAACTGTGGCGTCGACTGCGCCGCTTCCCGGAAAGGCCCATAAAATCCAGAACAATATTTTGCGGCATAAGCGAGAATCGCAATGTCCTCAAACTTGTGTTCATCCAGCGTCTCGCGAATGGCTCCGACTCTTCCATCCATCATGTCCGATGGCGCAACAATGTCGGCGCCAGCGCGAGCATGCGAGAGCGCCTGCTGCGCAAGAATCGTTACGGTGGCATCGTTCGCAACTTCGCCCTTTTCGACCACGCCACAATGCCCGTGGTCCGTGTACTCACAAAGGCACACATCCGTGATCACTAGCAGTTTCAGTCTTGCCTTTCGAATCGCTTCAATGGCTCGTTGGACCACTCCTTGACCGCTCAGGGAGCTGGCACCGCGCGGGTCCTTCGATTCAGGCAAGCCAAAAAGAATAATTCCCGGAATTCCCAGCGATTCCACTTCACGGCACTCTTCCACAATCTGATCCACAGATTGCTGGTACACCCCCGGCATCGAGCTGACTTCCTGGCGCACCTTCGTGCCCGGACACACAAACATGGGATAAATCAGGCCCGCCGTCGTAAGTCGCGTCTCGCGGACCAATCCGCGCAACGCCTCGCTTCGCCGCAATCGCCTCGGCCGATGGGTGGGAAAGCTCATGCTCTCTTAGCTCCTGCTTGCGCCTGCTTCATTGTGCCGGCGAAATGTAGTTCTAACGATTCGACGACCGCAGTTGCCGTCGTGTCGCCGGCCACTACCATGCGTGTGACACCCGCGCCACGCAGAGCGTTTGCCGTGACTGGTCCGACCGCGGCGATGGCAAGTTTATCTTGCAACGCTCGCATCTGCTCGCCGCCGAACAACTCAGCAAAATGTTGCACGGCCGAAGGGCTGAAAAACAAAATTGCATCCGCCTCGCCATCGGCGACTTGCCGTAAGTTCCGTTGATCGATTTCCGTGGGTCGCAGAGTCCGGTAGGCGGTCACCTCCGTAACCTGCGCACCATGGCGCTTCAACGCCGGCGGCAAATCCGGATTTGCGCGATCGCTCCGCGGCAAGAGCACCTTAGCCCCGCGAAGCCGCGCCCCCAATTCCTCCGCAAGCGCCGCACCGGTATGCGTCTCCGCGACATATTCCACAGGAAATCCAGCCTCCCGCGCAGCTTCAGCTGATACCGGTCCGACAGAAGCAGCGCACAAATTGCTGCCAGCTTGAATCAGCGATTTCTTCAGCTCTTTGCTGCGCTTCACAACGGCTCGAACAGCCTGTGCGCTGGTAAAAATAATCCAATCAAATTGTTCGATTTGCGCGATTGCCGCATCCAGCGGCGCAAAGTCTTCCGCTTCGGCGAACGAAACCAACGGAAGCACCACGGGAATCGCCCCGCACACCAAAAGTTCTCGCGCAATCGACTCGCTCTGCGCCGCGGATCGCGTAATAACAATCCGCTTGCCCGCCAGCGAGTTTGAAGCCGCTTCAGCCACGCTGCCGGCTCACTTCTTCCAGGATAGGCTGCGCACCAGCTTCGAGAAGTACGCGCGCCATATGTTCTCCCAGTTGTGCCGCTTGATCCGGCGGAGCGGTGGCGCGCTGCTTCACATATTGCAATCCGTCCAGCGAGCAAACGCACGCGTCGAGAATGAGTTCGCCGCGTTCGATCCGCGCCCACGCACCCAAAGGCACTTGGCACCCACCATGCAACGCAGACAGTAGCGCGCGTTCTGCAATAATCGCCGTGCGCGTTTCTGCATCGTCCAATGGCCCGACAATGTCACCCGCCTCCGTATCTCTCAACCGGCATTCCACCGCAATAGCGCCCTGTCCCACCGCTGGCATGCAGATTTCCGGCGCGAGCACTTCCGAAATCCTCTGGCTCAAACCCAGACGATCCAGCCCGGCTTTAGCCACCATCACCACTTCATACTCGCCGCTCTCCACTTTGCGCAATCTTGTATCCACGTTTCCCCGCAGATCGCGTAAATCAAGATCCGGCCGGAGATATTTCAATTGTGCTTGCCGGCGCAGGCTACTCGTCCCCACGCGCGCACCCTGCCGCAAATTTGCCAGCGTGGAACCCACTAGACAATCCCGCACATCATCGCGCCGGCAAACCGCAGGAAACATCAGACGCGATGGAATATCCGTGGGCACGTCCTTCACGCTGTGTACCGCCAGGTCGATGGACTCGTCCAGGAGCGCTTCCTCCAACTCTTTGATGAAAACTCCCTTCCCGCCGATCTGCGCCAGCGACGCCTGCTGCATCTTGTCGCCAGCCGTTTTGATGATGACGATTTCTGCCTCCATCCCAGTGCTGGCAAAAAGTTTTTTTCGAACGGATTCCGCCTGCCACTTGGCAAGCATGCTGCCGCGCGTCCCGATGCGCAGGATTCTCAAGGTTTCTCCCGGTTCGAAAGGAATAAATCGCGCAAAGCCTCAACGTTTTGAATCTTCCGCCGCAATTCTTTCTCGCCTCGCAGGCGTTCCGCCGGCCCCAGCAACAACTTTTCCAGCATTTCATCCATCAGTTTTTCCACATGTGCGCGATCTGTCTCCGTCAGATGCCTCATCGACTCCATGCGCGACCGGATGAACGCCGCGCGTTCCTCTTGTACTCTCGCCCGCAACGCCTCCACAAGCCCGACAAGTTCGACGCTCGCCTGCCAGGACAGGAATTTGCTCACATGATCTTCCACGATGATTTGAGCACGCGGAATCTCACTCTCCCGCGCGTTACGATTCTGCTGCACAATTTCGCTTAGATCATCCGTGTTGTAAAGGTAGACGTTGTAAAGATCCGCGACGCCCGGGTCAATATTGCGCGGCACGCCCAGATCCATCAGGAACAAAGCGCGATTTCCGCGCGCCGCCATCGCACGCTCAACGATTTCCCGCCTCAAAACCGGCTCTTCCGCGCTCACCGACGACACCACAACATCCGGAGATTGCAGGGCCACATCCCACTCCGTCCAGCCAATAACCTTTCCACCAAACCTCCGCGCCAATTCATCCGCGCGGTCCCGCGAACGGTTCATCACATGGAGCTGCGCAATACCGCGATCCCGTAGGTGCGAGACCACCTGTTCGCTGATCGTGCCCGCACCCAATACCAATGCGCTGCGCTCGCCCAGTTTCCCAAAAATGCGCTCCGCCAGTTTCACGCCCGCAGTGGCCACAGACATCGGCCGCGTGCCAAGCTCCGTCTCCGTCCGCACGCGCTTCCCTACTTCCAACGCTCCTTGGAAGAGCCGATTCAGCACCGGGCCCGTCGCGCCATTCTCGTGTGCGAAGCGATACGCTTCCCGCACCTGGCCCAGAATCTCCGCTTCGCCCAACAACATGGAGTCGAGCCCCGCCGCTACGCAAAAAAGATGCCGCACCGCCTCGCGGTCGTAGTGATGGTAAAGCGAGGTGCCCAGCACATCCGGGCGCACCGAATGAAATTCGCTTAGAAAAGTGGAAAGCCCCGGCGCGCATTCATGGGAGGACTCCGGCGGCACACCATACACTTCGCTGCGATTGCAAGTGGAGAGCACCAACGTCTCTTCCAGAATTCCCCGAGAGCGCAACTCTTCAGCCGCACGCCGGGCCTGTTCGGCCGTGAAAGACACCCGTTCACGCACCTCCACGGGCGCTGTGCGGTGATTCAATCCGACGAGAACGATTTCCATGCCGCGGTTCACTCGTTTCTAAAAATAGCGATGGCTATGCGAGAAATAAAAATTCACAACCGTAAAGCTCAGCACCACAATCACAAAATTAAAGATGCACAATCGGGACGCCCGTGCCCCACGCCACGCCGTCGTGCGGGCCAGAAAAAAGTAAACCGCATACAGCACCAGCAGAAGTAGGGTGATCAGATATTTCGGATCGAAATACGAATGCTGCCCTTCCAGCCTGTCCACGGTGACAAAACCCAGGGCCGTCCCGATCGCAATGGAAACCAAACCCACCAGAACGCTCGACTGGCTCATGCGTTCCAGCAGCTCCAGCGGCGGCAATCGCCAGACCACGTTGCCAAGATTGCGATTGCGGAGCAGACGCTCTTCTCCCAAGAAAATCAGGCTTAAAACAAAAGATAGCGCGAACGCCGCATACGCCAGGATGCTCAAAGTAACGTGAAACGCAAACGTAGCCCCATGCGCCGCTGGCGGCGAAAGCCGGTCCGCAGGCGCGAGGTGCGCCGCGAGAAAAAACACCAGTATGAAGGGGAGAACGAATGCTCCCACGGAGCGCTGACGGTGGTACAGCTCCAACCCAAGATAGGTCAGTGCCAGCAGCCATCCGAAGAGTGACATGGAGCCATACAGATCATGGTACGGAACCGTGTGTAACCCTCGGGAGCGCTCAAGTAGCGCGAAGTAGTGCGCTGCCAAACCCAATCCCAATAGCAGTGTGCCCAACCTACCCGTAAGTTCCCTTCCCGTGCCCAGGAAGCGAACGTACAGGGCAAAGCTCAAGAGATAGGCAAGCGTCGTCAAAATGGGGAATAAATGATTCATTCTTTGTGCCTGAGAATTCGGCTCATCTCGACCCAAACCACATTTCTGGTTGCACCTATGAACGGAACCCGGCTGTTTCTGAACATTTTGAGTATAGCCCACACTTGCAGGTGCCCGCACCGCCCGATACCCGCGATTACTCGGTCAGCAAGACCGGCCGGGATTTGCTATCCTTGAGCCAGTTGGCGGGACATGACACTACAAACTTCGTCCATCAACCGAAAGGACTTATTCCTGCGCGCCTGCCGCGGTGAGGCCCTCCCTCGAGTCCCCGTGTGGATGATGCGCCAGGCCGGCCGCTACCTGCCCGAATACCGCGAAATCCGCGCAAAGCACGCATTTCTTGAGGTTTGCAAGACGCCGGCCCTGGCCGTCGAAGTCTCCCTCCAGCCCTTCCGCAGGCTGGGCGTTGACGCGGTCATCGTTTTCTCAGACATTCTTATCCCCGCCGAAGCTATGGGTTTGACCTTGGAGTTAGGCGACGCCGGGCCAAACTTGCCAAATCCCGTCCGGTCCAAGGCCGATGTTGACCGGTTGCAGATCTTCGACCCTGAGACCGAAACGCGCTTTTTGCCCGAGGCCATCCGCCGAATCGTGAATTCCGTGGGCCCCGAGGTTCCGGTCTTGGGTTTCGCCGGAGCTCCATGGACTCTTGCCTGTTACATGATCGAAGGCAAGGCCAAGGAAGGCTTCGCTACTGCAAAAAGCTTCCTCTACCACGAGCCCAAAACTTTCCGTGAATTGCTCCATCGCATCGCTCAGGCCACCATCCCTTATCTGAAGGCGCAAATCGCCGCCGGGGCGACCGCTGTCCAGCTGTTCGACACCTGGTGCGGCGAGCTGAATCTGCAGGACTACGAGGACTTCGCGCTCCCTGCAGTTCAAGAAATCATCGCGGGCCTCGGCGGCTCCGTTCCCGTTATTTATTACACCAAGGCATCGCAACATTTGCTTCCCGCCGTGGCGCGCTCCGGAGCCAATGTCCTCAGCGTGGATTGGCGGATGGACCTAGCGGAGATTCGAAAGACACTGGGTCCAAAGATTGCCTTGCAGGGAAATGTCGATCCGGCCGTCTTGTTTGGCCCTGCGGAGAAGATTCGCGAAGCGACGCTGGGCGCAGTCAGTTCTCTCGCCGGCGAAGGTCACATCCTCAATCTCGGTCACGGAATTTTGCAGCACACTCCCGTCGAGAACGCACAACTCTTTATCGAGACGGGTCAGCAGATACTGATTCAACGTGCAAAACCCGTCGCGCAGGTTCGTTAAGAAGCCGGATACTATGACACTCGCACATCCAAGCCTGGAGCAAATGCGCGGTGAGCTTCACGTCGGCGAGGAATTTCTCACCAAATACAATCGCCCCGGGCCGCGCTATACCAGCTATCCCACCGCACCGGTATGGAACGACGGTTTCGGTCCCACCGATCTCGAACGCGTCCACGAAGAGGCCGAGCGCGCCAGCTCGCCCGTCTCGCTCTACATGCACATTCCCTTTTGCGAAAGCCTCTGCCTCTTTTGCGCCTGCAATGTCGTCATCCAGAAAAACAAAAGCGTCGCCCCGCCTTACCTTGACGTCCTTAAACAAGAAATGAAGCGCGTCAGCCGCAGCGTCTCGAAGAATCGTCCCGTGGTTCAATTTCATTGGGGCGGCGGCACTCCAACCTACCTGACTCCCGAACAGATTGAAGATCTCTTCGGATTCACAAAAGAACATTTTCATTTCGATCCCGACACGGAAATCGGCATCGAAGTTGATCCTCGCGTGACCTCCCGCGAACATCTCGAAACTCTGCGTAAACTTGGTTTCAACCGCCTCAGCATGGGCATTCAGGACTTCCATGCTGACGTGCAGGAGGCCGTCCACCGTATTCAGCCTTACGAAATGACGCGCGACCTGCTCTTCGCCGCGCGCGAATTGGGCTTCGATAGCGTCAACGTGGATTTGATTTACGGTCTTCCCTACCAAACACCGGCCACGTTTGCCCACACCGTGGACCAAATCATCGGTCTCGCCCCAGATCGCATTGCCCTCTTCAGCTACGCACACGTGCCGTGGTTGAAAAAACAGCAAGGCTCCTTCGCCGCCCATCTCCCCGAGGGTATGGAAAAATTCGACATTTTCCGCGTGGGACTGCTCAAGTTTATCGAAGCCGGCTATCTCTACATCGGCATGGACCATTTTGCGAAGCCCGGCGATGAACTCGCCGTTTCGCAACAAAACCGCACACTGCATCGAAATTTTCAGGGCTACACCACCAAGGCTGGCGCCGACCTCTACGGCATGGGCATCACCGCCATCAGCGGAATTCAGGACGCCTACGCCCAGAATTACCGCGACATTCCTTCCTGGGAAAAGGCCGTCGCCGACCGAGGCCTCGCCACCATGCGCGGCTATCAGCTTTCCAGCGAAGACCGTCTGCGCCGCGCTGTCATCAGCCGCTTGCTCTGCCACACCATCGTCATCAAGGACGAGATCTCCCGCGAATTCGGCATAGATTTTGACGAGCATTTCGCCGAAGAACTTTGCCGCCTCGAACCCTCGCGCAAAGATGGCCTCGTGCTCCTCGACTGCGGCGAAATTCGCGTAACCTGGCTCGGCCGCATCTTCATCCGAAATCTGGCCATGGTTTTCGATCCGTATCTCGAAAAGCAGCAGCTCATCTCCAAGCCGCTCTTTTCGAAAACTCTCTGATCCCACAAGGATGCGCAAATCTCCGTGACCCGTCACGTCCCAGCGCTTGTAGTCGGTGGCGGCATCTCTGGCCTGGTCTGCGCCTACGCCCTTCGCAAGGGCGGCATTGACGCTCATCTCGTCGAAGCCTCTCTCCGCCCCGGAGGCGTCATCCAAACCGTCACTCGCGACGGTTTCCTACTGGAACTGGGGCCGCAAAGTTTCAGCGGCGTTCCTGCTCTCCGCGATCTTTGCTCCGCGCTCGAAATCGAAAACCAACTCGTGCAAGCCCCTCGCGCTCCACGATTCGTACTTATCGATGGTGTTCTTCAACACGCTCCTCTGAGCCCGCTTTCCTTCTTCGCTTCCTCCTTCGTTGGCCTCGGAACAAAATGGGCCATCCTTCGCGACGCCTTCGGCCACAGCGCGCCGCCTGCCCAGGAAGAATCCGTAGCCGCCTTCGTGAGGCGAAAGTTTTCTTCCGAACTCCTGGAGAAGTTAGTCGGTCCGTTCGTCTCCGGAATTTACGCCGGCGATCCCGAAAAGCTTAGTCTGCGTGCGGCTTTCCCCCAGCTCCACGAAGCCGAAACCGCGACGGGTAGCATCGTCCGTGGAGTGGCCCGCCATGGAAAGCAAATCAAACAGTCCGGTAGACCACGTCCTGCGCTAATCAGTTTTCGCGATGGCAATGACACTCTGCCCAGGGCTCTCGCCGCAAAACTCGGTTCAGCCCTCCGACTGAATACAGAGGTGAAAAGTATTCAGATTGGCGCTCATCCAAAGGAATTCATCCTCAACTCTATATTCGACGGCGCCCAGCAGACATTCACGACAGAGAATCTGATTCTTGCTACGCCTACCGCGGTTTCCGCGGCTCTACTATCAAATCTTTCGCCGGACCTTGCATCGCTCTTGAACGCAGTGGAATACGCTCCCGTTGCAGTAGTCTCACTCGCCTATCGCAAGCAGGATGTGGGACATTTGTTGAACGGTTTTGGGTTTCTCGTCCTGCATTCCGCTGGTCTTCGCACCCTTGGAACCATCTGGAATTCGTCGCTTTTTTCAGGACGCGCACCGGAAGGCCACGTCCTCCTCACCAGCTTTATTGGCGGCGCTCTAGATCCATCCGCGAGCGCACTTCCCACCGAAAAACTCCTTGCGTTGGCCCACAGTGAGATCGCTCCGTTGCTCGCCATTCGCAACCATCCAGTTCTTTCGCATGTCAGCCCCTATCAACGCGCCATCCCACAGTACAATCTAGGGCATCTGGATCGTCTGTCCTCTCTGAAAAATCAGCTGCGTCGATTCCCCAATCTCTGGATCACGGGAAATTATATGCAGGGACCGGCGGTCGGAGCCTGTGTCGAGCACGCCCAACTGGTCGCTCAACAGGTAACTGAACGGCTTAGGCGCTAACAACTCGACAGTAGATTGGCTTACCTGGGACCATGGGCTGACCCTTCTGATATGCTCTGAGACTGTATGGGGCAAAACACTCCCACCGAAACACAAGGGGCAAGACGCTCTGCGTCATTAAGAGGCGGCATTCCTTTTTGGATGTGGGCTGGCTTCGCCGCTTTATTCCTGGCTACCGTTTATTCCGCTTGGAACGCCCAGCGGCTGCAGCGTGAGATTCAGCGCGCCGACCAGATAGCTGCCGCTATCCTGCAACACCGCCACGAACTCGAAAACCAACTCGAAGATGCCAAGCGCGCGGCCGCCATTCTGGTCGATCCTGCCTCCGTGAAAATCGCGCTTGCTTCGCCGGATCGTCAAACTCCCGCGCTCGAAGCCACCTGGCATTCGCAACTCGGCATCGTTTTGTCCGGACAGAAGATTCCAGCGCCTTCCGGCAATCGCGTCTTGCAGCTGTGGCTGATCCCCAAAGCGCCCGACGGCAAACCGATTCCATCTCTAACGCTGCGCCCTGATGCCGACGGAAAATTCGTCTTGCTCGTTGCACATCCGCCCGAACTCATGGCCGAAACAAAAACCCTGATCGTCACCGAAGAACCTGCCGGGGGCAGCCCTGCACCCACCACAACTCCTCGTTGGGTCGGCGGCATCAGCTAGAGTTTCATTTCTTTCTTCTCGAATCCGTGCCGTATCTCAGCGCCAAGCGCGTCTTCCTCCGCTCTGCGGCCTCCTCGAACCGCTTTCTCTCCGCCGCCGTCTTCAGTATCAGTGGCGCTACGACCTTGGGCATCCGCGTGTGCTCGTCCACGGCCACAAACGTCACATACGCTGTGGTCGTGTGCTTCCTCTCGCCAGTAATCGCATTCTCCGAAAAAACCTCAACGCCCACTTCCATCGAAGTGCGAAACACTCGATTGACCTGCGATTTCAAATTCACAATCTCGCCCAAATTCACCGGATTGCGGAAATCAATGTAATCCACCGAAGCAGTGACCACGTAACTGTTCGAATGCCGGTGCGCCGCCAACGCCGCAGCCATATCAACCAGATGCATCACTTGTCCGCCTAGAAGTTTTCCCAGAGGATTAGTTTGTGCTGGAAGAACGATTTCCGTCATTTCGGAACGCGATGCGCTGACCGGCTTCCCCGGCAGTTCGGTTTCAAGCTCTTGCTTGCTTCCCTTTTTCCGCTTCATTCAAACCCCTCACCCTCGCGCATTCTTGGACGCCGCTCGCGCCACACGTATACTACGAGACGACCCAATGACGGAACAAAAGAAAACCCGTAGAGAGTTGTTAGAAGACTTTGTAGCCAAGAAGCCCGATGACGCCTTCTCTCGCTACGGCCTCGCGATGGAGTGCATGAACTCCGGCGACCCCGCAGCCGCTGACACTCACTTTCGCGCACTCCTCGAGCACAACGCCGATTACATCCCCGCTTACCTGATGTACGCCCAGCTGCTCGCCCGCGAATCCCGCAGTGCCGAAGCCAAGCAAGTGCTTTCGAACGGCATCGCCGCCGCTACGAAAGCGCGCAACGATCACGCCCGCTCCGAAATGGAAACTCTCTTGAACGATATCAGCTGATCTTGCGAACAGTCTGCCCAGCAAGCAACGCCCCGCACGTAGCCGCTGAAAACGCGCAGGCTAATCCGCAGGCTTGATTCCCACTGCTGCGTAAACCGCGTCACTCTTGTAAAGAACTCCGTTTTTCACCACCAGCCGGCATCGCCGGATGTCACTGATCTTCTCCACCGGATTACCTTCCACGAGCACCAGATCGGCGAGCTTCCCCGGCGCGATAGACCCAAGATCCTTTTCCTGCTTCAGCAGTATTGCCGCGTTCCAGGTAGCAATCTGTAATCCCTTCGCGGGTGGAATTCCCGCTTTCACCTCGAGTTCTAATTCGCGATGCAACATCAGCCCGGCCAGCCCATCGGTTCCCGCCAAAATCGGAACTCCTGTGTCATACATCCGCTTGGTCATCCGCAGCATCGCTCCGTAAGAATCCTTATACAACTGGTCGTTTTCAGCCGTCACCGGGAGCCCTCCTCCGTACGCTCCTCGCTGCACCTGCGCCGGCAATCGTTTCAATATCGGCGCAAATTCCGGAGACACACTTCCCGGCCGCCCGGTAAACATCCCCTCAAACGCTCCCAACGTCACGTCCACCGTGGTGTGGTGACTCTTCAAAAGCTCGATAAATTCCGCGACAGCTTTCGAATCCAGATCCAGCTTCGCCGCATTTGCTCCGACAGCAGTAAAACGCTCAGGTGTGCGCGTATCTTTTACCCGCCCAGCCAGAAAATTCAGAAAGATAAAATTGATGTGTTGTAGCTCATCCGCGCCCGCCTCCACAAACTGGCTGGCGATCATGCCGTTGGGCACGTGCCCGCTGAGGCGCATTCCGCGTTCATGTGCGGT
This sequence comes from Candidatus Acidiferrum sp., assembly GCA_041482215.1. Lineage (GTDB taxonomy): Bacteria > Acidobacteriota > Terriglobia > Acidiferrales > UBA7541 > Acidiferrum. The sequence continues at coordinate 11,806 of JBGPDI010000059.1, forward strand.
CTTCGCAATTCCCGCAACAAACTCCGGCTTCAGCGAACTATAAAGCTTGATCTGAACGTAACCGAGATCCGCGTAGCGAATTACTGCTGCCTGAGCCTCTTCCGCCGTGTCCGCGTACAGACCTGTCGGCACCTGGAATTGTCCGCGACCATCGATAATCCCCGACTTCCACAAGCGTGGCCCGATCGCGGCGCCGCTGTCCCACTGCGTTTGCAAACGTTGCAGCTCTTCGATGCTATTGCCCATATCGCGCGCGCTCGTGACGCCACTCGCGATATTCAGAAGCCCATCGAGCGGCTGCGCGTGTACATGCATGTCGAACAAACCCGGCAGCAGAGTTTTACCAGCCCCATCAATTCGCTCGGCATCTTTAGGCAGATGGATCGAGCCCGCCGCACCAACTTCTACGATTCGCTCACCGTTGAAGACAACCGTCTGATCCTCCCTTGCAACAGCCTTTTCGGAATCAAACACGCGCACATGCTCGATCGCAATCGGATGACCAGGGCGCCGAGCCAACTCCTGTGCCAAATGCGCGTACCTCGCGTCCTGCGCCTTCACTTGCAGAGCGTAGAGCTGCTGGTTCACTCCCTCCCAGCCCTCACGCAGAGTCGCGAACCACGGCCCCGGAGACGCAAAGAATCGCTGATTGTCGTCCAGCCAGATCGTCTGCGGTTCGAAAGAAAGCCCCGTGACCGCAAATTCTGTTACATGCATCTTCTGCCCGTGATCCTCAACCGTCACGTCCGTCAGGCGCTCCAGCCGCGCCTCTCCAGCCGGAAGCAGTCTCACCGGGCCATTCTTCGCCTTCAGCAGAGCCACAACCAGCAGCGCCGATTCCGCCGCCGGACCGTTGTTGCTGATATAAAATCCGCCGACCGCCGCCGAACTATCCTCCGACGTGCTTTTCCAACGGGCCCGCCCATTCTCCACTGCGAAGTGTTCCTCAACCGGCGCTTTCAGGTAGTCATTGCCCATGATATCCGTGCGCATCGGCAGGCCGTCTTTTCCAATTACATAATGAGCAGCAATCTTCGGCCCGCGCCCGCGGTCGTTAAATTCAAACGCGCTATCCATCCGCCCGTCCGCGCCAAACGTATCCACTTCGCTTCCCTGCGTCTTGCTATTGGACACGATCGTGTAGCGCAGCGTCTCCTGCGCAGCCGCGGAATTTGCAAAGTAAAGCGCAGCAGTGCAAACGAATAAGAAAAGTTTCAGTCGTGTTGTAAGCATGATGCCCGCATTCTCCCACCAATCCATTTTGCGGGCCAGCACATCATGAAGACGTGCTGTATCCATCGCAGTTGGTTGCGATGTCTAGTCCTCTAGCGTTGGCAGGGTCTTCAACACTTCCGCGGCTCTCGGCCGATTCAGTACGGGATCATCTTTACGAATTTTCCCATCTCGAAACACCAGCACGCGCTTCGCAAATTGGGCCACATCGTGCTCGTGCGTCACCAGTACGATCGTCAATCCCTTGTCGTTCAATTCCTGAAAAACTTCCATAATCTCCACCGAAGTGCGGCTGTCGAGATTTCCCGTGGGCTCATCCGCCAGCAAAATGGAAGGACGGTTCACCAGCGCGCGCGCCACCGCAACTCTCTGTTGCTGCCCGCCAGACATTTGCGAGGGATAATGTTGCATCCGGTCAGCCAAACCGACCAGCGTCAGCGCATCCACCGCTCGTTTCTGCCGTTCGACCTTGTCCACCTTCGCGTACAGCGTCGGCAACTCCGTATTTTCCAAAGCCGTAGTCCGCGCCAGCAGGTTGAAGCCTTGAAAAACAAATCCGATCTTCTGATTCCGAATCTGTGCCAGCGCCCGCTTGTCGTGTTTCGAGACGTCGATCCCCTCAAGTAAATACCGTCCAGAACTGGGGCGATCCAAACAACCCAGCATGTTCATGAACGTGGATTTGCCACTGCCGCTGGCACCCATTATCGCCACAAACTCACCGCGCTCCACCTCGACGCTCACTCCGCGCAGCGCATGAACGCGCGTTTCGCCCAGATCATAGTATTTGTGAACATCTTCCACGCGGATAACCGCGCTCCCCGTAAACGCGTCTGTCGCCGGCTCGTTTTGGCTCACTGTTTGCATTGCGATGTTGTTTTCAATGCCCACTAATCGATCGCGTCGGCACTACCGCCGTATCCCTCCCGGCGCCGAGGATTTCTGCACTACGGAGCGGATGATTAGTTCATCTCCCTCTTTCACATCTCCTTTTAATACTCCGGCAATTTCCGTATACGAATGATCCGTGATTCCCAACGAAATCTTCACTGGCTCCATGCTGTTATCCGCACGCAGTTTCCAAACCACGGCACTGTCGGCTCGTGGGGCCCGCGGCGGATTTTGCGTTGCCCCAGCCGACCCCGCTGGTTCCGCCGCCGCAGCCCCGTCGTTGGCCATTTTTCTCTCACCAGGTTCGATCCCATACTGCTTGTAAAGCGCCAGAATCTCCTCCGGCGCCATCGGCGGCTTATATCGCAGCGCCGTGTTGGGGATCTTCACCACATTTTGCACAGTTGCCACCGGGATCGTAACGTAAGCCGTCATCCCAGGAAACAGTTTCAGCTCAGGATTGGCAAATTCCACAATTGTGTCGTACGTAACCACGTTCTGTACCGTGGTTGCATTCATCCGTACCTGGCTCACTACGCCATGAAAAGTTTCCTTCGGAAAAGCGTCCACCTTAAACGTGACCGGCTTCCCTACCTTAATGTTCCCCACATCGGACTCATCCGTCTTGGCGTACACCAGCATCTTGGTCAGGTCCTGCGCAATCGTAAAAATCGTAGGCGCCTGCAGCGACGCCGCTACCGTCTGTCCCACATCCACGTTGCGCGCCACCACCGTCCCATCAATCGGTGAACGAATCACCGTATAGTTGAGGTTCGTCTGCGCAACCGCCACCGCCGCCTCTTTCTGGTTGACCTGGGCTTCCGCCTGCGTGACGTTTGCCACCGCTCCACCCACTGTCGCATTCGCGGAGTCATAGTTTGCTTTGGCGAGGTCCAGCTGCTGCTGGCTTAGGATGCCGTCCTTGAACAGCCCGGACGTGCGGTCGTAGTCGGCTTTCGTCTGCACCAGGGATGCTTTCGCCTTCTCCAGGTTCGCTTTTGCTGCCACGCCATTGGCCTTGGCGTTCTCCAGGTCTGCCCTTGCTTGTAGCAACGCTCCGTTCAACAACGCTGGATCAATCAGTGCTACGACATCTCCCTTGTGTACCCGCGAATTGAAATCCACATATAGTTTCGAAATCGTTCCTGACACCTGCGAACCAACCTGCACCGTGATCACCGCATTGATCATTCCCGTGGCTTCCACGACATCGCGAATCTCGCCGCGCTCAACCTTGGCTGTGAAGTGCTGAGCTTGGCTGTTGCGGTTCACGCCAAATAGCACAATTGCTCCGGCAATTACCACCAGGCCGGCCACCAGCAGCCATTTGTTCTTCGTTTTCATGTCCTGTCCTGGAATTCAGCGCCCGCAAGTATCATTCGTATCGCAGCGCCTCAATCGGATCGAGCAGCGACGCTTTTCGCGCCGGGTAATATCCGAAAAATACGCCGACCGCCACCGAAAACAGCGCCGCCACAATTACGGATTCAATAGACATCTGCATCGGCCACTGCAACGTCCTTCCAACAATATAGGATCCCACGATCCCGAGAAGGACTCCTGCCGCGCCTCCTACCAGACTGAGCATCACTGACTCTCCAAGGAATTGCAGTTGGATGGCTTCTTCCGTCGCCCCCACGGCCACCCGCACTCCGATTTCTCTGGTCCGCTCCGTCACAGAAACGAGCATCACATTCATAATTCCAATTCCGCCTACGATTAGAGAAATCGATGCGATGGCAATCAGCAGAATCGTCAGAGTCTTGCTCGCTTCGAGTTGCGCCTGAATGATGTCTTCGGGATTGCGAATGTTGAAATCATCCTCTTCTTCAGGGCGCAGGTGGTGCCGGTCTCGCAACAGCGCTGCCGCTTCTTGCCCGGCGATCTTGACGGCGGCTGGCGAAACTGCCGAGCACAGGATGTCGTCCAGCCATGGCGCTCCCTTGATCTTCTTCATTACCGTCGTATACGGCATGAGTATGGTGTCGTCCTGATCTTGTCCCGAAACGGAGAGTCCCTTCGGCATCAGCGTCCCCACCACCTTGCATGGAAGATCTTTGACTCGCATCACTTTCCCGATCGGATCCTCCACTCCAAAAAGCGTGTCGCGCACCGTGCGGCCGATGACGCACACGTCCGCGGACCGTTCTACATCGTCTTGAGAAAATGCAGCGCCCTGATCGATCACCCAGCGTTTTATGTCGAAGTATTCCGGCGAAACGCCCCTATAGCCCGTAAACCAGTTCTGATTTGCATAGATGATTTGAATGGACCCATCCACGTTGGGAGACTGGCTCTTGATCAGCGGGATTTGATTCTTGATGGCCACTCCATCCGCGAGAACCAGCGACTTCGTCCCGTGCGTGCCCGTTCGAACGCCATTCACCGCGCGCCCGCCAGCCTCAATCCACACAAAGTTATCGCCCAAATTGTTCAGTTGCTGCTCCACTCGCGCCTGACCCGCTTTTCCGATGGCCACAACGCAAATGACCGCCGCAATCCCAATCGTTATTCCCAGCACCGTCAGGATGCTTCGCATCTTATTTCTGAGCAACGCCACCAGGGCCGACCGAAGCAGCGCCTCGTAGTTCAAGATTCCTCCCTATCCTCACGGAGAAGATCATTCTGCGCAGCCCAAGATAAATGGGGGATAAACCTGCGCCGTAAGGGGCAGTCCGTCGCTCTATCTTTCCATGTATCAGGAATCATAACCAGTAGCCATCCCCTCTGGTATCATTTGGTCTGGGACCCATGCGGCCTGATCGCATTCCGCTGTTTCCGCTAAACGTCGTCCTCCTTCCCGGCGCTGAGCTTCCCTTGCACATTTTCGAGCCGCGCTACCGCGAAATGGTCAAATCCTGCATGAAAGAGAAATCCGAATTCGGCATGCTACTCGCTCTTCCGAGTGGTGTCGCTCGTGTCGGCTGCACTGCGGAAATTCTTGAAATCGTAAAGCGTTACGAGGACGGCCGGATGGACATTCTCACTGTGGGACGCGCCCCGTTCCGCGTCGTGGAGTTGTTCACGGAGAGCACGCTCATGGAAGGTTTTGTGGACTATCTCGAGGACCGTGAAATGCCCTTCAATCCCCGCGTCCAGCGCGAACTGGTCGAACTCTTTGAAGCCTGCCATACGCTGATTTTCGATGACTATCCTAAGAATCTCGAAGGGTCCTCGCCTGACGACCTCTCTCATCTCGTTGCGTCCACGCTCCCGATGGACCTATTGTGGAAGCAGCAGATTCTCGAGCTACGCTCCGAGTCCGATCGCCAGGAGCGTCTCGTCGCGTACCTTCGCGAATGGGCCCCGCATCTACAGAAGAAAGGGGCCATGCGCCAGCGCGCCGGGGGCAACGGACACGGCTTGAATTAATGCAGTGTAGAGTGTGGTTCGATTCGGCAGCGCCGGATCGCAGGACGGGATATAAATGACGGCAAGCACATCGATGCAAAGTTCAAGCCATTCGAAACCGCGCACTCTCGGCGAACTCAAGCGCATCCCTGATTTCGATCCGCGCGGAGCCTCGCGCTCCGTCAAAAACGAAATCCGCCGCAATCTCCTGCGCGCCATCGAAAAAGGCGACACGCTTTTTCCCGGCGTGCATGGCTACGAAGACACCGTCGTCCCGCAAATCGTCAATGCCCTGCTCTCTCGCCACAATTTTATTCTTCTCGGCCTCCGCGGCCAGGCCAAGAGCCGCATTCTTCGCGGCCTCATCAATCTTCTCGATCCGGAAATGCCCGTGGTCTCCGGCTGCGAAATCAACGATGATCCCCTGAAACCAATCTGCCGCGCCTGCCGCGAAAAAATCGCCACTGAAGGCGACAACACTCCCATCTCCTGGATGCCCCGCGAAAATCGCTTCGTTGAAAAACTCGCCACTCCCGACGTAACCATGGCCGACATCATCGGCGATGTTGACCCCATTCGTGCCGCCCGGGGCGGCCGCGATCTCTCCGATGAACTCACCATTCACTACGGCCTCCTCCCTCGCGCCAATCGCGGCATTTTCGCCATCAACGAACTCCCAGATCTCGCCGGCAAAATCCAGGTCGGCCTATTCAACATCATGCAAGAGGGCGACATTCAGATTAAGGGCTATCCTCTGCGTCTCCCTCTCGACGTCCTTCTCGTTTTCACCGCCAATCCCGAGGATTACACCGCGCGCGGAAAAATTATCACGCCCCTCAAAGACCGTATTGGCGCCGAAATTCGCACTCACTATCCCGCAAGCGTCGAAGAAGGCATGACAATCACTTCCCAGGAAGCCTGGGTCGGCCGCGATTCCGGCAAAAAAATCGACGTCCCTCAATATCTCCGCCAAGTCGTCGAAGAAATCGCCTTTCAAGCCCGCGAAGATAAGCGCGTTGACCGACGCTCCGGCGTCAGCCAGCGTCTGCCCATCACCACTCTCGAAAGCCTCGTTAGCAGCGCTGAACAGCGCGCCGCCCGCAACGGTGAAAAAAACGTTGTCGCCCGCGTCGCCGATGTCTACGCCGCCCTTCCCGCCATCACTGGAAAAATGGAACTCGAATACGAAGGCGAACTCAAAGGCGCTGACACTATAGCGCGCGAATTGATTCGAACCGCCGTTGGGCGAGTCTTCAGCAAGCATTTCACCGACATCAACTTTCAGCCCGTCATTCAATGGTTCGAACTGGGTGGTGAGTTGAAACTCCCTGATCTCGCCACCACTACCGAGCGCCATCAGCAACTTTCGAAAATCCAGGGTGTGATGGAGCACGTAAGTAGACTCGGAGTTCAAGACCGGAAGGACCACGGCCCCGCTGCAGCCGCCGCCGAAATGATCCTCGAAGGTTTGTGGGCCCATCGTCGCATCGGCCGCAGCGAAGAACGCGGATACTACGCCGAAAAACCAAAGCAGCCTGATCAGCGCGAGGCGCGCGAAGGCCCCCCGCGCCCGCCGCGCCGCCAATTCAATTGACGACCCGATGAAGGGCGTCATCCCGAGGAGCATCGCGACGAAAGATCTCTCTTATATGCTTGGAACGACTAGGAAACGAATACGATGAAATTCATCCGCTACGGCAAATACGTCGGCGAACCCGCCGACGCCGTCGACCTCGAAGAACTTATCAAGCGCCTCGGTGATTTCTTCCTACAAAGTGGTTTTGAATCGCAATTCTATGGCGTCTCCCAAATGGATCCCGAGCGCTCCATGGAATCTCTCCGCGAAGCTATTCTCCGCGCTCTACAAGAAGGCGACTTGCTACCCGAAGACGCCATGAGCGATGAACTCCGCGAAATGCTCAACGAGCCCAACGCGCTGAATAGCCAGGCCGTCAAAGATCTCATCGACAAAATTACAGAGCGGCTTGCGAACGAGGGCTTCATTAATCCGCAGCAGCCACCACAAGTGACACCGCCGCCGCAAACTTCCGCGCGCGGCCAACTCGGCGCGCCGCACGAGCGCGCGCCGGAAGCACGTTTCGAAATCACAGACAAGACTATCGATTTTCTTGGATTCAAAACTCTGCAGGATTTACTCGGCTCGCTCGGCCGCAGCAGTTTCGGCCGCCACGACACTCGCGATCTTTCCACCGGCGTGGAGTCCGGCGGCGTTTCCCGCCCTTATGAATTCGGCGACACGTTAAACATGGACATCAGCGCCACACTTTTCAACGCTGTCCGCCGCGAGGGCGCCAAAGTTCCTATCGAGATGACTTATTCCGATCTCATGGTCCACCAGTGCGAATACCACAGCTCGTGCGCCACAGTCGTTCTTCTCGATTGCAGCCACAGCATGATTCTTTATGGCGAAGACCGTTTCACTCCCGCCAAGCGCGTAGCGATGGCGCTGTCGCATCTTATTCGGACGCAATATCCGGGCGACACTCTCAGCCTGGTTCTCTTCCACGATTCCGCTGAAGAAGTTCCCATCGGCGAGCTGGCCCGCGTGCAGGTCGGCCCTTATTACACCAACACACGCGAAGGCTTGCGCCTGGCGCAGCGCATCCTCCTCCGCCAGAAAAAAGACATGCGCCAAATCATCATGATCACCGACGGCAAGCCCTCCGCCCTCACACTTGAAGACGGCCGCATTTACAAAAACGCTTTCGGCCTCGACCCCTTCGTCGTTGGCCAAACTCTCGAAGAAGTAAACAAATGCAAACGCGCCGGCATCATGATCAACACTTTCATGCTCGCCAGCGATTATTCCCTCGTCCATTTCGTCCAGAAAATCACGGAAATGTGCCGCGGCAAAGCCTACTTCACCACCCCCTACACTCTCGGCCAATATCTACTGATGGATTATATGCAGCGCAAAACCAAGCAAATCCACTAACCGCGCCGCGCCTTTTTCCCCACCTGCCAAACCTGCTAACATCTTTCTTTCATGGCCCTCCAACAATGCCCCCGGTGCGGCAAAGTCTTCGACCGCAATTTCGCAGCCTCTCCCGCCTCTATTAATTGCCCCGCCTGCGACCAACAAATCTTCCAATCCGTCCGCACTTCACTGCCCTCGCTCCAGCCAACCATTTCGCCCGCAACCTTCCTCGTCACCATCGTTCTCATTTCTGCGAGCGTCCTGGTCTTCGCCGTCATGGTGTTCAGCGGAGTCTCCGCCCTCGATCCCACTCCGCAGCAAGCCATCGCCTTCGGCGCCGACTACGGTCCGCTTACTCTCGGCGGACAGTGGTGGCGCCTCGTCACCAGCATGTTCGTCCACTTCGGCTTCATCCACCTCGGCCTCAACATGTGGTGCCTGTGGAATCTTGGCCGCGCCGCCGAGCGCCTTCTCGGCCGCTTTTGCTACATCCTTGCCTACTTTGCTAGTGGCATCTTCGGCAGCATCGCTAGTGTTTACTGGCATCCCCAAGCCGCTGGAGCCGGCGCGTCCGGCGCGATCTTCGGACTGGCCGGCGTTCTCGTTTCTTTTGTCTATTTGAAAAAAACTCCCGCTCATCTCCAGCTCAACAAAAACGTTCTGGGTAGCCTTGGGACGTTCATTCTTTACAACCTGGCCTTCGGCGCACTTCCCGGCATCAGCAACGCCGCGCACATTGGCGGCCTTGTGATGGGCCTCGCTGTCGGTGCGCTTCTCCCTTCGGCAGCCGCCTCCGAATCCGCGCGCCGCGCTCGACTTTCTTTCGTCGTCGCCATCACCGCGATTGCCCTTATCGCCTCCGCCATCGCCACAAAGCGCCTTCGCGCAGGCACCAGCGAACTCTCCTCCATCCAGCATCTGCTCTCCGACGGAAAATCCGACGAAGCCCTCGCGCAGTTGAAAGCGCTCGCCGACCGCGAACCCGGCTTCGCCCCTGCCCAAGCCCTGCTCTCTTCCCTCTATATCCAGCAGCACCACTATCCAGAAGCTCTCGCGGCCCTCCAAAAAGCCTACCAAGCCGATCCCGCGAACGCCGCTTATCAACAACACCTCGGTACCGCCTATCTCACCATGGGCCAATTCGATCAAGCCCTCGCCTTCTACCAAAAACTCACCGTCCAGAACCCTCGCGATTCTCGCGCCTTTCTAGGTGTCGGCTACTCCTACATCGGCCTAAAACAACCAGACACTGCTATCTCCGCCTTTCGCCAAGCCGCCACTCTCGACCCGAAATCTCCCACGCCGCAATACGCCCTTGGCCAAGCCCAGCTCCAGGCTGGCCGCTTCGCCGACGCCCAAGCCACGTATCGCCAACTCGTCGCGCAGTCCCCTGATGACCCGCGCGCACAAGCTGCCCTCGACTACGCGACACGCCAGATCCACTAACCCCACCCACATAATTCCTGCCTGTAACGTTTCGCCCTCACAAGACACAACCCTCCTAGAGAGTTATGCTCTCTGCATTCATTTCCTCGGCCAGGGCCTGAAATCTTCGGAGGGAGGATCCATGGCTTTCTTCAACAGTTTTACCCAGGGTCTCTATCCAGGCGAAGTCGTCCTGCTCATCGCCGGTATCGTTCTGCTCGGCCTCTTCATCTTTGCTTTCCTCTATCAACTTTTACATCAGCGCAGCATCACCGCACTGTTGGGTTTCTTTGTCATCCCCATAATTTGTATTGGCTATCCCTCAATTGAATCCATCCAATACAAAGACGGCGTGCTCACCGTCAACAAAGCCACGGATCAGCTCGTTGACCATCCCGAAAACCCTCAGGCGCGGGCGGCACTCGAGCAAAAAATCCAGCTACTTGCCCCGCGCATCGCTAATAGTCCCGCAGACGCCGCCACCCTCGCCAAAGCTCAGTTCGCGCTCGGCCACGAAGCAGACGCCGCTCAAAATCTCGAAAAAGCCCTGCAAGCCAAGCCCGACCTCCCCGAAGCCCTTGCGTTGAAATCAAAAATGCAGGTCGCTCAGAATCTTCAGAGCCTTGCCGCTAAGGTCGAGCAAGACCCATCCAATCAGCAAGCAAAAGCCGACCTCCAAACGAACGTCACCGCCGCCACCCAACTCAAGTGGGCTAACCCTAACGCCATCACTTCGCTCGCGCAGGCACAGACCGCTCTCGGCGACCACAACGCTGCCCTCAAAACGATCGACAAAGCCGTCGCCATCGCTCCAAAATCCACCACCGCCTTAAATCTCAAACAAACCATCGCCGCGAGAGCCGCCATTCCTCGCTAGCCATCGCGCCCGCTCCTAGCGCGAGAACAAGATCGTGGGCTCGTCTTTGTAACTGGTCCTTAGAACTTCCCGGAAGCCGCATTTCTCGGCCACGCGAATCGAGCGCGCGTGATCGGGATGGATAATGCACACGGCCTTTCCCAAATCTTTGCGCTCCGGTTTAATGTTTGCATCTCCCCATGCGATCGCCGCGCGCACCGCCTCCGTCGCGTAACCTTGTCCGTGAACGCGCCGCGCGAGGACCCATCCCATTTCCGGCACGCCTTTCAGCGATGGCTCGATATCCCGTTTCCAATCCGAGAATCCCATCTCGCCGGCAAAACTTCCCGTGGATTTCTCTTCCATCACCCAGTATCCGAATCCTCTCCATGCCCAATGACCCACGCAGCGCAGCGTTCTGGTCCAGACATCTTCTTCGGTCAGGGGTTTTCCACCGACGTAGCGGGTGACGTCCGGGTCGGCCCACATCGCGGCGCAATCGGCAAAATCTTCGGGCCGATGCGCCCGCAAGCGTAGCCGCTCCGTTTCGATCACCGGCACTTCTCCGCCGAGCGCAAATTTTCCCGCCATCTTCCACCTCGTCTTGAAGTTGCGGGGAAATCCTGCGTGAGTTCGCAGGCTTTCGCAAGAGCCATCGGTTTGTGCGCGTTTCCCATTTTGGAGCGGATGGGGGGTACACCCCCCGTCGCGAGGAAAAGAGTGCGTAACGAGTTGATGGCAAAGGGGTTGCGAAGTTGCCGTTGTGTAGGTATGGCTGTAAGAATTTAGAAATAAAGGAGTTATAGGCGGCAAAGGAAACAAAGGACTTGGAGTGAGCGGCTTGAACAGATGAAGCTGGCAGCGATGGAACAGATGATTCACGGCCAAGGTTAACACACTAGTACCCTATCTGTCCAGATACATCCTGCGAGACATTGCAAGTAATTGGAGAGGCGGGAGTTAGAGTCAAAGACCCCGCACGCACAAACGGCGCAGGGCACCCGGCAACTTTTCTGCTGCATGCCCTATATTTGTGCGCGTCCGTTGCTGCTGCCTTGCGAGGTACGATATTGTGCTATAGCCTTTGCGAAAGGGTAAACCTCTACCATGCCCAAGAAATCCAAACGCCTGACGCACAGCTCTTCCGCGGATCCGAGTCAGAAAAGCGGAGACAGCGGTGTTACCGAGGTTAGTGGCAGGATCGAATTTGATCTCTCCACAGGCCTTGCAAATAAGTTAGATGCCCAGCGCGGCGAGGACACGGTCCACGAAGGCAAAAAGCTTCTTGTTGAGCGGCTCACACTCGTCGCTGTCGTGCTTTATGCCGGACTGACCCTTTGGCTTGCAGTCACAACCAGCAAAGCTGCCAAATCCGCGGAAAAAACTGCCAAGATTGCTCAGCAACAGCTTGAACTCTCTGAAAGACCGTGGATCAAATTCAAACCCCGCATACTCAGCCTGGTATTCAATAGCAAGTTTTTCCAATTTGAGTCAACCACGGTAACAATTGAAGATACTTTTGAGAACGTAGGGCCAACCGTCGCATTGAACGTTTCTTCCTGGGAGGATGTATTTCCGCTCGACGCGACCTTCTACCAGACCGCGATGACGCGTCAGAAGGAATTGTGTGACGCAAATCGCCATCCCGATCCTGCTCGTAACTTTGGATACTCTTTGTTTCCAAAAGACCCGTTTGTCAATCGGTCGATTGTTGGCCCGCCTATGAAACTGGTCACGGGGGCCACGATGAAGGCTCCTCAGGGAGAGAGAGTTGGATTTGTTTTGGTTGGATGCGTCTCTTACCGGGCACCCTACGAGACAATCGATATGCCTCGCCATCAAACCCGCTATGTGTACCTTCTCGGTAGAACTGGCACAGACGGTATCTTCAATACTTATATCGAACCCGCGGGCACGGTGGCCGGCCTCGAAGTAGCCACTCTTCCGGACGGACTTTCTGCCGACTAGCCGGCGGTGCAAGGGGCGGGTGGCGCTAAGTAAGTTTGTGGCGGGACGCAGGGGCACAACTGGGCAAAACGGTCTGGTGATAAACTAATAGTTATTGGAATTTATTGGCCCGGCAGTTGGGATGCAGGAAGACCGAACTCGACGATGCGCAAGGAAGCAGCCATGAACATCGAAATCCGAGACGCCGCTCTGGAAGCCAGAATCAAGAAGCAGCTCCAGACTACTGGGTCAGCCAGCGTTGAGGAAGTGTTGCTCCGCTTGCTGGAAACTCAGGAGGAACAGGACCGCTGGCTCTCTGAAAACCGAGAAACCATCCAGGCAAAGATCCGGCGCGGCATTGATCAGCTCGACCGCGGCCAGGGAATCCCAGAAGACCGCCTGGACGCCTACCTGACTGACCTGAAAGCCAAGCCTGAATGACGGGGCGGTACGTTCTTGCGCCGGAAGCAGCGCTGGACCTCGTCGAGATCTGGCGGTACCTTGCGAAGCAAAGCAGCGTTGAAGTCGCTGACCGCCCACCAGGGAGTTCCCCCAGTTTCCTAATCCATCTTCGGGCGAGTGGGTCCGGCGTACCCCGTGGGACAAGCCATGGATTTTGTTTCTATTTGCTCGGGGGCCATTTTTCACTTAAAGTGGCCCTATGGATTACTCAGGCATCATTACGTTGGAGCCTGGCAAACGAAGCGGAAAGCCGTGCATCCGCGGACTTCGCGTTACCGTCTATGACGTGCTGGATTATCTCGCCAGCGGCATGACGCACGCCGATATTTTGCGGGACTTTCCTTATCTGACGGAGCAAGACATCCGCGCTTGTCTGGCCTTCGCGGCTGACCGCGAACGCAAATCGGAAATGCTGAACGCGTGAAGCTGCTTCTGGACGAAAATCTTTCTCCTCTTCTGATCGATCAGTTATCCGATCTTTACCCAGGCTCTGCTCATGTTCATCAATTTGGTTTGGGCGGAGGTGGCGACGCCGCGATATGGGAGTACGCCAAAAGCAATGGTTTCACCATCGTCTCGAAGGATTCTGATTTTGAGGAGCGCAGCATCCTCTTGGGCTCTCCGCCAAAAATCATTTGGATTCGTGCGAGAAATTGTTCGACCGCAGAAGTTGAGAACCTTTTGCGATCCGCATTCTCTGTTGTGAGCCGGTTTGTGAACGAGGATGACGAAACATGCTTCATACTCGGACACCGACAGGGCAAGACGTAGACCCCCAGCAGCCGTTTAATCCAATCAAACGCCAAACTGCCGAAAATGATGGTCCATGGGCACATCAACATTCAACTTCACTCCGAAAACTTGCCATGCGCGCGCGGGAGCCGATACACTCGCTTCGATTTCGGGAGGTGGGGATGCGTTCGATGGTGATTGGTGTTTTGTGTTGTTTTTTTCTGGCGGGCGGGGCAAGGGCGCAGTCGGCGCCAGCAACCAGCGCGGAGCAGAAGATTGTCCATCCACCGGGCGCGTACGCGACGGTGAATGGCGCAAAACTGTGGTACGAATCGGAAGGCAGTGGAGAGCCGCTTCTGCTGATCGCGGGAGGCCCAGGCGACGCGCACTATTTCCATCCCTATTTCTCGACGATGGCCAGCTCGGTTCGGGTGATCTCGTTTGACGCTTTTGGCCGCGGTAAATCGGACCGCGCAAAATCTCCGAGTGAATACACGTTCAGCCGCGACGTGGAGGACATCGAAGGTCTGCGCAAAGCGCTGGGACTTGGAAAGATCGCGCTGCTGGGCCATTCGTATGGCGGAATGGTGGCGCAGGCCTACGCGCTGAAATACCCGGAACACCTGAGCAAGCTGATCCTGGCGGACACGCTCTACAGCGGCGAAATGTGGCAAGCCAACAATGACAGCTGCAACTACGAACTACGGAACCAATACCCCGAAATGTGGGACAAAGTGCAGGAGCTTCGCAGCGCGGGACTTCATTCCAGCGCCAAAGAACATCAAGAGGTCTACGAGCTGCCTGCCGGGCTGCTTTATTTCCACGATGCCTCGATCGCGGAAAAACAGCCGAAGGAAGCGAACGATACGAACACCGAGGTTTATTACGCCATCGTGGGAGATGACGGTGATTTCCTGATTGGCGGAGACATCGCGGCACTGGACTTCCGCGCACAACTGAAAACTCTAAAGATGCCGACGCTGATTCTTACCGGGCGGTACGACCGCGTGGCGCTGCCGCGATTTGCGGTGCAGTTCAAGAAGTACGCTCCGCAGGCCCAATTCGTGATGTTCGAACGCAGCGGGCATTTGCCGTTCATCGAGGAGCCGGATGCGTTTTTCAAGTTGCTGCGGGAATTTTTGGCCGCTACCCCCAAGTAAATTCACCTAGGACCCACGCGCTAACCGCGCGAAACGACTCTGTGTGCCCTGCGCCAAGCTTCTCGGCGAAGACGAGGCAGTGTGTCTTTAGATGCAGTCCTTGGGAGAGGAAAAGGGTACAGATGAGGAGCTCACTCATGTCGCTCGCCGCACGTTGCTTGCTTAGAGAGAATAATAGAAATGTTCGGAAACTCTTCCACACTAGCGAAATTACTCTTACCAATGGGATCGATGGTTTTGGCGGTATCCCTGGTTGCTATGCCCATCCTATGGCATGAAAGCAGCAAGCACCTGGCGATGGCCGACGACCACGCAACCGCTGACCAGCCGGGGGCGACGGCGGATCAGCGGAAGATGAGTCCCACGGATCGCGCGCTCACGCAAGCGATTCGCAAGGCGATCCATCACGACCGGAGCCTGTCCAACTATGGGAGAAACATCAAGATTTTTATTCAAAACGGCAAGGTCGTGCTGCGCGGGCCGGTGCGGACGGAAGAGGAAAAACTCAGCCTGGAAGCAAAAGCCTGCAACGTAGCCGGCCAGGGAAACGTAAGCAATCAGCTGAAAGTCACACCTTTGAAATGACGTAGCAAGAATTGAAACTGGCGGCTCGCACAAAAATCATGAAAACATTTCAAATTGTGGGTACTGTTGGGTTTCTGTTCGGCATGGCCATCCTCTGCTTTTTTGCGCCATGGACGACGACTCCGGCCGGAAGCCCGGGGGTGCATACCTCTTTAGGCTATGCAGCGGTATGGTCGCAGAGCTTTGCCGCGGTGCCGGGAGCCAGAGTGGACTGGGGCGGCTTCGCGATCCTCGTCGGAGTGGTCGCTTTTTCGCTATCGTGATCGCCGCCAGCGCGTACTTTTTCCGCAACAAGCGTGGCGCCGAACGCGAAGATGTCTAAGCGCGCCTTCGGCTTTGACTTACGCTAAACTTAGCCGATGGGAATTCTGCGGCGGCTTACACGCTGGATGGGAAAACAGGACCACATGACGCACATCGTTGCGGGAAACATCGCTCCTGGATTTTTGCTCAAGGCTCTCGACGGCAAGGAATACTCTCTCACCGCGCAGATCGAGCGCGGCCCCGTCGTCGCCGCCTTTTTCAAGGTATCCTGCCCCGTCTGCCAATTCACATTTCCATTTCTTGAGCGACTCTACAAGCGCTACGGAGGCGATGGCGTGACGTTTCTTGGTGTCTCGCAGGACGACGTGCGCGCCACGAGCAAATTCGCTAAGGAATACGGCGTCACGTTTCCCATCCTGATTGATGACGAAGACGGCTACATCGTCTCAAACGCTTACGGCCTGACCAGCGTCCCTACTATTTTTCTGATTGATACCGACGGCACTGTAAGGGTCAGTGAGACGGGATTCGACAAGAAAGATTTGGAGAATATCGCTGCGCATCTTGCCGAGCGAAAAAAGATATCGCTTACGCCGCTCTTCCGCCCCGACGAGGTAGTCCCCGCGAACAAGCCCGGATGAGGCTCAAAAAATTAGGTCCGGTCCGGACCCGAAATTAACGAAGAGCACGCAGCAAAATCGCTCGACTCTAATCAATCTCCGCTTCGATCAGTTGTTTTCTGTGCTTCGCCGGCCGTTTCCTTTTGTCGGGGATGACGCGCGTGGAGGCGGGCGCAATTCCAGAATTCCGCGCTGCGCGCCGCGCTTCGGCGCCTTTTTCGAAAACTTTTTTCCGTTTTTTCATCCCGGCCTCAGGCCGGAATTCTAGCGGATTTAGAAACTGAAGGATAGTTGCAAGTCAATCTTCCGATTGGCGGTCGAAGAAGAAAACGGTCCGCCAGCAAGCGAATTGGACTCGCCAAACAGTGGCGAACTCAAATTTCCAATCGGGTTTGAAACGTTCACGTTATTGAAAATGTTTCGCGCGTTCACGCTGAACGTCAAATTGTAGCGATTGTTCGAAGGGCTCCCGCCAAACATTCCGCCCCCGCGATCCCCTCCTCCGCCTCCGCGCCCACCTCCCCCGCCACCGGGGCCGCGCCCAAACGTGCCACCGCCCGGCCCGCCTCCGCCGGCGACAGCTTCTTTTTTCGCGCCGAATCCAAAAGTTTTGCTTAGCCGCAAGTTCAAAGTGAAACGGCCAGGGCCGATGGCGTCATTGATGGGAATTACGGGCTGGCCAGGAACGGTGGTCAAATTAAAACAGCCGTAGGGAGTGTCCATTACGCCGGCGGCGCCGCTCGAACAAGTGCCGAGCGAGGGGCGCGTGTTGTACGCAGCGTTGCCGTAAGTATCCTGACCAGTGGTGATATTGAATGGCGAGCCGGAACTGGCAATCATGAAGGGGCTCATTCGAAAGCCGGCCGGTAGTCCGATGGTACCGCCAAAAAATACGCGATGGCGCGTATCGAAGGAAGCGCGGCCATAATCCTGGGTAATGTCGTTGGGATTCGAAGGGAGATACGAAGCGCCCGAGGTGTCGCTGTTGGCGTAATTCAGAGTGTAGTAGCCAAAAACGGAGAGAGAGAATTTTGGCGTCCCAGCGATTCGAACGCTGCTGTTTACGATGAGTTGATTCTGGCGGAAGATTCCGCCGGATTCGTATTGATAATCGATCACGCTTGGAGCCGCGACAGATGTCGCAGGTGGAATAATTTGGCCGGCATTGGTGAACTTCGTGTAGAACTGGCGTTCACCGCGCGAATTGAGATAGGTGACGGAAATGTTGGCAGTTTTTGTGAGTTGGCGCTCGAGAGTGACGCCGGTCTGCATGGTATACGGAGTGCGAAGATTGGCGTTTGGCTGGTAAATCGTTTGAGGAGCCGAAGCGGATTGCGAAAACGGGGGCAGCACAGCCTGCGTAGGATCGAAGAAAGTTGGATTCGCAATGAGATACTGTTGCTGGATGATGCCGTTCTGCAATTGCTGCTGCAAGACTAGATCCGAAGAGAAACGGTCGTAGAACATTCCGAAGCCCAAACGAAGAACGGT
The DNA here is from genome assembly GCA_041482215.1 of Candidatus Acidiferrum sp. Taxonomy (GTDB): domain Bacteria; phylum Acidobacteriota; class Terriglobia; order Acidiferrales; family UBA7541; genus Acidiferrum. The sequence goes on from JBGPDI010000059.1 coordinate 29,761, forward strand.
TTTGGGTGATTTATTTTTCCCCCTGGCATCAATGCCCCAAGCCAGTCCGACGCGCGGAGCGAAATTGGCGTGATCGCCGAGATTGTTTTGCGTTTCGTAG